>URYV01000117.1 GCA_900552285.1 uncultured Oscillospiraceae bacterium | reverse complement strand
GGGAAACATTGTCTCTTATTCCCTCGTCGCGCAGCCGCTGGTCAACGGCGGCAAGGGCAAGCTCAATGGGAATTCCCACGTTGTCGCGTATTCTCGTGGGAGCCGCTCCCGTGCCTCCGCGGAAGCCGTCGATTGCGATGATGTCGGCGCCGCTGCGGGCGATACCCGAGGCAATGGCGGCAATGTTGTGCACCGCCGCAACCTTGACTATTATGGGCTTTTTATATTCGGTGGCCTCTTTCAGCGAGAAAACAAGCTGACGGAGGTCCTCAATGGAATAAATGTCGTGGTGAGGGGCGGGGGAAATGGCGTCGGAGCCCTCGGGGATCATGCGGGTTTTGGAAACGTCGCCCACGATTTTTGCCCCGGGAAGATGTCCGCCGATGCCGGGCTTTGCGCCCTGACCCATTTTGATTTCCACGGCGGCGCCGGCCTTGAGGTATTCCTCGTGAACGCCGAAACGTCCGGAAGCCACCTGAACCACCGTGTTGTCGCCGTAGCAGTAAAAGTCCTCGTGAAGTCCGCCTTCGCCCGTGTTATAGAGAATTCCGAGCTCTCTTGCCGCCCTTGCAAGGCTTTCGTGGGCGTTATAGCTTATGGAGCCGTAGCTCATGGCCGAAAACATGACCGGCATGGAAAGCTCAAGCTGAGGGGGGAGATTGTCTTTAAGACTGCCGTCCTCGTTTCTCTCGACGGGTATGTTCTTTTTTCCGAGGAAAACCTTGGTTTCCATGGGCTCGCGCAGCGGGTCGATGGAGGGGTTGGTGACCTGGGAGGCGTTTATGAGAATTTTGTCCCAGTATACCGGCAGCGGCTTCGGATTTCCCATGGAGGAAAGCAGCACGCCGCCGCTTGAGGCCTGCTTGTATATTTCTTTAATTGTGTCCGACTGCCAGTTGGCGTTTTCGCGAAATGCACAGTCGTTTTTGACAATTTTAAGGGCGTGGGTGGGGCAGAGCGAAACGCAGCGCTGACAGTCCACGCACTTTGCCTCGTCGCTTATCATAACGTGCCCTTCCTCGTCAAAGGAATGAACCTCGTTTGCACACTGCCGTTCGCAGACGCGGCAGGTTATACAGCGGTCGTGATTTCTGACCACTTCGAATTCCGGAATAAGATAATTTACCGCCATCAGTATGCTCCCTCCTTAACCTTTATGATGACCGGTTCGCCGCCGGCCGGAGCGTATATGTTTTCGGCGTCGGGCTCCATGACCCGAATGGCCGCCTCTTCGCTTGAAATAAATACCTTGTCGTTCTTTTCGGCCACAACCATGGAGCGGAGCTTCAATCGGTCGTTGAGCGCCATGAGTCCGCCGTCAAAGCCGAGAATTATCGAAAAGGGTCCGGTGACAAGCAGTCCGGGAAAACGGGTGCGGAGATATTCGTGCATTTTTTTGTGGTCGGGCTCCATTTTGTCGATGGTGCTCCAGAAGGGCGCCGCAATGACCGAGGCGGTTTCCTCAAGGGACAGCCCCTGCCTGCGCAGCAGATAATCGGCAATGTAGGTTATGACCTCGGTGTCGGTCTGCAGCGTACATTTATAACCGAACATTTCGATGTAGCGGCGGTTGGCGTCATAGGAGGAAATTTCGCCGTTGTGAACTATGGAATAATCAAGCAGCGCAAAGGGATGAGCCCCGCCCCACCAACCGGGGGTGTTGGTGGGATAACGGCCGTGAGCCGTCCAGGAATAGCCCTCGTATTCCTCAAGCCGATAGAACCGTCCCACGTCCTCGGGGAAGCCCACCGCCTTGAATACTCCCATGTTCTTTCCGCTGGAAAAAACATAGGCGCCGTCGATTTTCGTGTTTATCTTTGTGACCATTCTCGCCACATATTCCTTCTCGTCAAGCTGAAGGCGGGAAAGAACCGAGGAAAGGGGAGCCACGAAATACCGCCATATAAGGGGAACGTCGGTTATTTCGGGAATTTTTCTTATGGGGATGTTTTCGGCCTTGACTATTTCAAAGCCGGTTTTAAGAAAATTCTCGCATTTAACTCTGTCGGCGTTGTCGTTGTAGAAAATGTGGAAGGCATAAAATTCTTTATACTCGGGATAAATGCCGTATCCGGCAAATCCTCCGCCCAGACCGTTTGAACGGTCGTGCATGGGAACCATGCTGTTCATGATACCTTCTCCGGTCATTTTGTTTCCGTCCCTTGAGATGACCGCCGAAATGGCGCAGCCCGAGGGGATACGAACCTGACCTTCTAACATAAAGCTTCAATCCTTTCCTGAAAAACAGAAAAAGACGCCCATCCGGACAGAAATTCTCTGTCTGAATGAACGTCTTTGCTCACTACGGTGCATTATATCACACCGAGCGGCCTTTGTCAAACACAAATTTAAAATCGTCTGTTTTTATGTTTCAGAGCGCAAAAGCGGCCGATTTTTTGTGGCTTTTTCCCGTTTTTTGAAATCTCCGGCGCCGCATATACCTTATTATAATACCGAAAAGTCGGCAAAAGGAGCGGGAAAAATTTATGAAAAAAATTTTGAAAAAAGTACTTGACAAACCCTTTGAGTGAGTGTATAATGCAACGCATAAGGCAAGGACGTCTTAGAGAGAAATCTCTTTGACGTCTTTTTCTTTTTTAAAATCGCATATCGGAAAACGAGGCAACGGGGTCTTGATGTAAAGCTTTGCTTTTGGCGGCTTTACGGTCCCTTGCCTCGTTTTTTAGTTTTGTAAAGGAGCGAATGAAAATGAAAACAGTATCAGATTATTTCGGCTGTCTCGTTTTTGACGATCGGGTCATGAAAGCCACCCTTTCGGACAAGGTTTACGGGTCACTGAAAAAAACCATCGACGAAGGGGTCAGCCTTGATAATAACGTTGCCAATGCTGTTGCCACCGCCATGAAGGATTGGGCCGTTGCAAACGGCGCCACCCATTTCACCCATTGGTTCCAGCCGCTGACCGGCATAACCGCCGAAAAGCACGACAGCTTCATAACCCCCGCTCCCGACGGACGGGTCATCATGGAGTTCTCGGGCAAGGAGCTTATCAAAGGCGAGCCCGACGCGTCGTCCTTCCCCTCGGGCGGCCTTCGCGCCACCTTCGAGGCCAGAGGCTACACCGCATGGGACCCCACCTCCTACGCCTTTATAAAAGGAAAAACCCTTTGCATACCCACCGCCTTTTGTTCCTACGGCGGCGAGGCGCTTGACAAAAAAACTCCGCTGCTCCGCTCCATGGAGGCGCTGAGCAAGCAGGCGGTAAGAATTTTAAGACTGTTCGGCAACGACAAGGTCAAATGCGTTCGCACCTCGGTGGGTCCCGAGCAGGAATACTTCCTTGTGGATAAAGAGCTGTTCGATCAGCGTAAAGACCTCATTTTCACCGGCCGCACCCTTTTCGGAGCCATGCCCCCGAAAGGTCAGGAAATGGACGACCACTATTTCGGCGTTATAAAGCCGAGGGTCGCCGAATATATGGCCGACCTTAACGAGGAGCTGTGGAAACTGGGAATTCTCGCAAAAACCGAGCACAACGAGGTCGCCCCCGCACAGCATGAGCTTGCTCCCATTTATTCCACCACCAACATCGCCACCGACCACAACCAGCTGACCATGGAGATCATGCAGAAGGTCGCCGCAAAGCACGGACTTGTCTGCCTGCTTCACGAAAAGCCCTTTGCGGGAGTAAACGGCAGCGGCAAGCACAACAACTGGTCGATAGCCACCGACGGCGGCGTAAACCTCCTCACTCCGGGTGAGACTCCCTACGAAAACGCACAGTTCCTGCTTTTCCTGTGCGCCGTTATAAAGGCGGTTGACGATTATCAGGATCTGCTCCGTCTTTCGGCCGCCACCGCAGGAAACGACCACAGGCTCGGCGCAAACGAGGCTCCTCCCGCAGTCGTTTCCATGTTCCTGGGCGATGAGCTGACGGCGGTGCTTAAAGCCATTGAGGAGGACGCTCCCTATGCGGGCGCCGAAAAGACTCAGATGAAGCTGGGCGTTCACGTTCTTCCCAAATTTACGAGAGACACCACCGACCGCAACAGAACCTCGCCCTTTGCCTTCACCGGCAACAAGTTCGAGTTCAGAATGCTCGGTTCGTCAAACTCCATTGCCTGCACAAACATAATGCTCAACTCCGCCGTGGCCGAGTCGCTTAAAATCTATGCCGACCGTCTCGAGGGCGCCGAGGATTTCGAAACCGCCCTCCACGACATGATCAAAAAGACCATTAAGGACCACAAGAGAATCATCTTCAACGGCAACGGATATGACGATAAGTGGATCGAGGAGGCCACCAAGGAAAGAGGACTTCTCAATCTCCGCACCACCCCCGATTGTATGCCCATGCTGCTTGCCAAGAAAAACGTGGATATGCTCACCTCTCACAAGGTTTTCTCGGAGGCCGAGCTTAAATCCCGTTACGAAATTCAGATGGACAACTATTGCAAGACGGTCAACATCGAGGGACTGACAATGGTGGACATGGCAAAGAAGGAAATCATTCCCGCCGTTTGCGAATATGTCACCGACCTTGCCGAGGGTCTTTCGGCAAAGAAAGCGGCTGTTCCGTCGGTCAAATGCGCTTATGAAAGCAAGCTGATAAGCAAGCTTTCGGCTCTCACCGACCAGATGGACGAGGCTGCCGACGAGCTTGATCAGGCTCTCGTAAAACTTAAGGCAATTTCCGACGTCACCGAGGCGGCAAACAACATCAGGGACGTAATTCTTCCCAAAATGTCGCTGCTGCGTGTGGCCTGCGACGAGGCCGAAACCCTCACGGCAGAGGAATATTGGCCCTTCCCGACATATGATAAGCTGCTCTTCGGAGTGAGATAAATTTGAGATAATGAAGATTTAAGGAGATGTATGTCTTATGACAGTTGAATTTTGGTACCTGATCGGTGCTGCCCTCGTCTTTTGGATGCAGGCCGGTTTCGCAATGGTCGAGACCGGATTTACAAGAGCAAAAAACGCCGGCAACATCATAATGAAAAACCTGATGGACTTTTGTATCGGCACAGTTGTTTTTTCGCTCCTGGGCTACACCCTTATGATGGG
>URYV01000116.1 GCA_900552285.1 uncultured Oscillospiraceae bacterium | reverse complement strand
TCATATCCGCATTGCGGAAAACGGAACCAGCCGCACGCTGACACCGGCAGAACGACATGACCGATCGGTTGAATGTTCATACTTTTCCTTCGGTATTTCCTTTCCGGTAAGCAGACCGTAGGCTTCGGCCTCTGCCTCGTTCTGCGGCGGGGTGGGAACCGAACCGGTACACTCCCCCGCCGAAACCACGTTTGAAATGTCGGGATAATATTTCTTCTTGAGCTTTTTCTTCAAAGATACCACTCCTTTTGAAATATTATTTCCCCCGCAGCAGGAGGTTATTCGACCGAAATAACCTTATAGCCCTCTTTTTCGACGGCGGACTTAAGAGCCTCGTTCGAAACCTCTTTCGTAAGCTTCACATCTGCAACGCCCGTCTCGTGGCTGACCTGCGCCGATTCAACGCCGCCGACGGCCTCGAGAGCAGCTTTTACCCTGCCAGAACAGTGCCCGCACATCATGCCTTCGATTTTCATTTTCTTTTCCATAATTGATTGCTCCTTTTTAATTTCGGTGTTTTCTTTAATTTCGTCGGCTGTTACTGCCGATTTTTTCATTTTGAAAAAATTAAGTCTCAACGCGTTTGTGACCACGCAAAAGCTTGAAAGACTCATGGCGGCGGCTCCGAACATGGGGTTAAGCTCCCATCCGAGCAGACTTATAAACACTCCCGCCGCAAGAGGAATTCCGATAATATTGTATATAAAGGCCCAAAAAAGATTTTCCTTTATATTTCTCAGGGTGTGTCTCGAAAGGCTGACGGCGCCCGCCGCCTGCATGAGGCTGCTGCCTGTAATGACCACGTCGGCCGAGTCGATTGCAATGTCGGTTCCGGCACCCACCGCCATGCCCACGTCCGCGGCCGCAAGGGCGGGAGCGTCATTTATGCCGTCGCCCACCATAATGACCATTCCGTCCTTCTTGTGCTTTTCAACGGCGTCCTTTTTGCCGTCGGGAAGCACTCCGGCAATAACCTCGTCGACTCCCACCTGCTTTGCGATGGCGTCGGCGGTTTTTTGATTGTCGCCTGTGAGCATAACGGTTTTAAGTCCCATTTTCTTAAACTCGGCAATTGCCTCGACGCTGTCGTCCCTAATGACGTCGGCAACGGCTATTACTCCGATCACCTTGCCGTCTTGCGAGAAGATCATGGGCGTTTTGCCCGTTTCTGCAAGCTCGCTTGCTTTTTGAGATATTTCTTCGGGAATTTCGGCGGTTTCGGCGATATATGCGGCGTTTCCTCCCCTTAAAGCCCTGCCGTCAAGCTTTGCGCAAAGCCCTTTTCCCGATTCGGCAACAAAATCGTCCGCATTTTGCAAGCCGATATTTTGCGAGTCGGCATATGACACAACGGCACGCCCGAGGGGATGCTCGCTTTTTTGTTCAAGGGAGGCTGCGGCAGACACAAGCTCTTTTTCGTCGGTTTCAAAGGGAATAACATCGGTAACCGCAGGGCGGCCTCTCGTTATGGTTCCGGTTTTGTCAAGCATAACGGTCTTGGCGCGGCCGGTCTGCTCAAGGGAAACGGCGGTTTTGAAAAGCACTCCGTTTTTGGCTCCCACGCCGTTTCCGACCATAATTGCAACAGGCGTTGCAAGCCCGAGGGCGCAGGGACAGCTGATAACAAGAACCGAAATGGCTCTTCCCACCGCAAAACCGAAATCACGGCCGATAATAAGCCAAACGGCAAGGGTCAAAAGAGCAATACCTATAACCGTCGGAACAAATATTCCCGACACCTTGTCGGCCAGACGTGCCACAGGTGCCTTGGTCGCCGACGCGTCGCTGACCATTTTGACTATTTGAGAAATGGTTGTGTCCTCTCCCACCTTTTCGGCTTTGCATTTCAAAAAGCCCGAGCGGCTGACCGTCGCGGCAGACACCTTGTCCCCTTCCTTCTTTTCGACTGGAAGGCTCTCCCCGGTGAGGGCCGATTCGTCCATGGCTGCGTTTCCTTCAACCACAATTCCGTCAACCGGCACGTTACTTCCCGGGCGAACGATGAATATATCCCCAACCTTTACGTCGGCCACCGCAACCGTCATAACGCTGCCGTCGCGCTCGACCTCGGCGGTTTTCGGGGTCAAATCCATAAGTCCCTTTATGGCGTTCGTGGTCTTGCCCTTGGAATGGGATTCGAGCATTTTTCCGAGGGTTATGAGTGCCAAAATCATGGCCGCCGACTCAAAATAAAGTCCGTGATATATTTCCATTTGAGCTGCGGGATCGGTCACAACAGTCATTTTAAAGAGAAGATATGTGCTGTATAAAAAAGCCGAAGCCGAGCCCATGGAAACAAGCGTATCCATATTGGGAGAGCGATTGATGACGCCTTTAACGCCGTTTATAAAAAATTTCTGATTTATAACGCACACAACTGCCGAAAGAATGAGTTGCAAAAGTCCGAGAGCTATATGGTTGTGCTCAAAAAATTTCGGGACGGGAAATCCCCACATGGCATGACCCATGGAGAAATACATAAGAACAATAAGCACGGTAAGAGAGCTTACAAGCCTTGTGACAAGCTTTTTTGTGGCGTTGTCCTTGATTTCCTCTTTTTTTTGCTGTTTTTGACCGGCCACCGACGCTCCGTATCCCGCTTTTTCCACCGCCGCGATAATCGCGGAGGAGTCGGCCGTGCCCTCCACATTCATGGAATTGGTGAGCAGATTGACGGCACAGGAGGAAACTCCCGGCACCTTCGAAACCGCCTTTTCCACCCTTGAGCTGCAGGCGGCGCAGCTCATTCCCGTTACATCGTATTTTTCCAACAAAAACACCTCATTTCATAAGACGGCGGAGGGTGTCGATAAGCTCGTCCACCGTTTCTTCCCTGCCGCTTTTTATATCGTCGGTAACACAGGTTTTTATGTGTTCGGAAAGCATTTGCCGATTAAATGCGTCGAGAGCCGACGAGGCGGCCTCCACCTGCATCATGATGTCGACGCAATAGGCGTCGTTTTCCACCATTCCTTTTATACCCCGAATCTGCCCTTCTATTCGGCTGAGCCTGTTGAGAAGCTTTTTGTGCTCGTCCTCGGTTCGCCGTTTGCTTTTGTGGCAATGACAGCACTTTTCCTGCACTTTTATCACCTCTGTTCGGATTATATACCCCTGAGGGGTATTTGTCAATATCTCAAAACTAATATTTTCTTGCTTTTTTTACCCGCTCGCATTAAAATAAAGTCAGAAGCTTTTAAAGGATTTGATTGAATATTGAAATATAATGAAACCTTATGTCGAATCGAATATGCGCTGTCGGTATTGTTTTTTGTGACGCTGGCGGGCTTTTTTCCGCTTTTCTACGGCGCGGGTTACAGCGTTATTCTGCCCGCAAAATACACGGCTTTTCAAATCATCGCCGTGTTTTTCGGATGTGCCTTTTTTGCTCTGTCGGTATTAAAAAAAGACAAAAAGCGCTTGTTTTACGGTTGCTTTTCGGCTCGATGCGCACCGACGGCATTTCTGTTTTTATTTTATGCCGTTCTCATAATCTCTGCGCTGCTGTCGCCTTATCTTTTACAAACAAATTCCGGAGGACTTTCGGCGGTGATTTTCGGCTCGGGAAGATACGACGGCCTTTATGTCTACGGGCTTTATGCCGTAATTTTTATAATTTCCTATAAATTTCTGCGTTTTGAAAGACGGCACATTCTCTTTTTGTCGGCGGTTTTGCTGCTTATGTCGCTGTTCGGAATTGTCCAGCTTTTCGGCGTCAACCTTTTGAACATATACCCCTCCGACACATACACGGGATATTACGACGAATTTATTTCCACCATGGGAAACATAGACTTTTTCTCTTCCCTCCTTTGTATGCTTATACCTTTTTGCTTTGCCTCATTTATGTCGGTCGGATTCAAAAGGCGCGAGTCGGGATTTGTGCTTTTTTCGGTCTTTTCCGCAAGCTTTTGTCTCATCAAAACCGGTGTGCAGTCGGGAATTATAACGCTGACGGCCATGTTTCTTATCATAATCCCGCTATCGCTCAAAAAAAGGGAAAATGTCACGAAGGCTCTTGTTTCGGCCGCATCTGCGGCTTTGCTCATTTGGCTGTGCGGCTCTCTCGAGTTTACAAAGCTCGATAATTCGACGGGAATATCCTTTTCGGTAAAGCCTGTTCCTTTGTTTGCCGCCGGGCTTGTGATCGCGGTATGTATATCGGCGATATTGCTTGTAAAAAAATATTACCGCCGTCCCATTGATCTTACCGCCGTTCGCAGAATGATCTTTGCTTTTTACGGACTGCTTGCGGCCGCAATGCTCATATATGTGGGACTTTTCTTTAAACCGACTCGGTATGAAGGCGCGATTTTCGAACTTTACTGTCTTTTGCACGGCGAGGTCGCCGATTATTCCGGCTCGGGACGGGGAGGCATATGGAAATACAGCTTTTTGCTCGGCCTAAAGCGGCCGCTGTTCGGTCAGGGAACAGGCTGCTACCGTCTCGCCATGGATGATTTTGCGCAAAATGCGGGATACACCTACTACACCTCAAGAAACGCCGTTCTCGACGCCGCCCATAACGAATTTCTGCAAATTTTCGTCACAAACGGAATTTTCGGTTTGGTAAGTTATCTCGGGTTCTGTGTCACGCTGCTTGCAAAGGCTGTGAAAAGCTTTTGCGGCGGCAAATATGTCCTGCCCCTTTTTGCGGCGGTGACGGGCTATCTTATACAAAGCTTTTTCACCTTTTCCGTTGTGGAGGTCACACCGATTTTTTGGATGTTTTGCGGGGTGCTGCTTTCGGCCGCCCTTCATACAAATAATGACGAATTATGAAAATAATAGTTGTTGATTTAAATTCGTTTCCATGGTATACTTATACATATAAAAATATAAATTATCCGATCGAAGGGAAATTCTCATTTTAGGAGGACTGTTATGTGTAAATGTCAAAACAGCGATCTTTCGCTCATCGATCCGGTGCTTGAGAAATACGGGAAAAACCCGGGCAACCTCATCACCATTCTTCAAAAGGCTCAGGAGATCTACGGTTATCTGCCCATCGAGGTGCAGCGCATCGTGGCCGATGCGCTGGGCAAACCCCTGGCAGAGATCTACGGCATCTCCACATT
>URYV01000115.1 GCA_900552285.1 uncultured Oscillospiraceae bacterium | reverse complement strand
TCATTTAGCGCAAGCCCGGAGGGTCGCCACCCGCGAGGGTGGCGTGGATAGAATCTGGGGCGGGAGCAGCAGGAGCGGCTGGAGAACTGCCGTCAGGCGGCCCAGAATGGTGACTGCGCCGCAGCGGTGCAGATGGGACTGCATTATTTTTACGGCACCGGCGGTGTGAAGAAGGACCCGGACAAGGCCTTTGCATGGTTCAGCCGCACGGAGCCGGACGACCCCACGGCTCTTTACTGGCTGGCGGTGTGCCATGACAACGGCACCGGCGTGGAGCGTGACCCGGTGCGGGCCTTTGAGCTGTTTCAGGAGAGTGCCAAGCTGGGCTATCTGCCGGCGGTGTGCGATCTGGGCGTGTGCTACGAAAACGGGCAGGGAAAGCGCTGCCGCGGAAAGAACGGCGAAAATCTGATCATCAAGGTGCCCAGAGGCACCGTCGTGCGCGATCTGGCCACGAATGAGATTATCAAGGATATGTCCGATTCCGATGATTTCGTCCTCTGCAAGGGCGGCAGAGGCGGCTGGGGAAACAGCCATTTCGCCACCCCCACAAGGCAGGCTCCCCGTTTTGCCAAAAGCGGCGTACCCGGTGAGGAAAAAGAGGTTCAGCTCGAGCTCAAGCTTCTTGCAGACGTGGGGCTCATCGGCTTTCCGAACGTGGGGAAATCCACCCTTGTTTCGGTGGTCAGCGAGGCGAGACCGAAAATCGCCAACTATCATTTCACCACCCTTTCCCCCGTGCTCGGCGTTGTGCGCCTCGGAGAAGGCTCATCCTTTGTTATGGCCGACATTCCCGGTCTTATCGAAGGAGCCGGAGAGGGCGTGGGGCTCGGTCACGAATTTCTGCGCCATGTCGAGCGCTGCCGTATGCTGCTCCACATTGTCGATGTTTCGGGCAGCGAGGGCAGAGATCCCTGCGAGGATTTCGATGCCATAAATAAGGAGCTTGCCGTTTTCAGCGAGGATTTGGCAAAGCGCCCGCAGATCGTGGCGGGCAACAAGTGCGACCTTGCCTCGGCAGAGCAAATCGAAAGATTTAAAAATTATGTCGAACAAAAAGGCTATGAGTTTTTCGAGCTGACCGCTCCCATATGCGAGGGAACAAGGGAAATAGTCAACAAAATCGCCGCCATGCTGTCCGCCCTTCCCCCGGTAGTTCGCTTTGAGCCCGATCCCGAGCCCGAAACCGAAATCGCCCGCAACAGGTTTGAAATAACAAAGGACGGCGATATATATGTTGTCGACGCACCCTGGCTTTCCAAAATCATGTCGACAATAAACCCCGACGACTATGAGTCGCTTCAGTATTTTGAGCGCGTGCTCAGAGACAGCGGCATAATCGACGGGCTTAAGGACATGGGCGTCGAGGACGGAGACACCGTTTCCATTGACGGCATGGAATTTGACTTTGTGACCTGATTTCGGAGAGCTTATGAGACTTTTAGGTGAAAACTGTAATCCCGACAACTTAAGCCCCCTCACCCTCGCCTTTGTGGGCGACGGCGTTTATGAGCTTTTTGTGAGAGAGTATCTTGCCTGCCTTGCCAACCGCCCCGCCGGGGAGCTTAATTCCCGCAAGGTTCAAATGGTAAAGGCGGCGGCTCAGGCCGAGGCCTTTCGGAAAATTTCCGATTGCCTCTCCGAAAAGGAGCTTGCGATTTTCAAGCGGGGCAGAAACGCCCACCCTCCCCATTCGGCAAAAAACGCCTCCTCCGCCGACTATCATGCGGCTACGGGGCTTGAGGCGCTTTTCGGCTGGCTCTATCTTTCCGACATGAAGGACAGAGCGGCGGAGCTTTTTAAAATAATAGCAAAGGAATAATATTTATGTGGTTCATACTTGCGCTTGTCGCAATCTTCTTTTGGAGCGCTTCCGACCTGTTTACGAAAATGGGTTCGGACAAAAACGAAAAATACACCCAATGGAAAATCGTCATCGCCGTCGGTCTTGTCATGGGAATTCATGCCGGAATAGAGCTGCTCACCGGAGCGGAATTCAAACTTTCCGACATGATAACCTACCTGCCCGCCTCGAGCATGTATATTCTTTCCATGATAATCGGATATATCGGTCTGCGCTATCTTGTGCTGTCGGTTTCCACCCCCATATGCAACTGCTCGGGCGCGGTGGCGGCCGTCATGTGCTATTTCTTCCTCGGGGACGAGCTGTCGGCCCTTCAAATCGTTGCCGTTTGCTTTATCATGGCCGGTATCATTCTGCTTTCGGTGCTTGAACGCAAATACGAAAAACAGGACCGTCTTTTGCAGGGCGAAAAAATCGACAAGAAATACACTCACAGCTTTATCGCCATTTTCCTCCCCATAACCTACTGTATAATCGACGCCCTCGGAACCTTCTTCGACGGAATGCTCCTTATTGAAGAGGACGACGCCGGCAACGTCGTTTCGGGCGTGCTGTCCGAGGAAAGCGCCAACATCGCATATGAGCTGACCTTCCTTCTCATGGCGATAATCTGCTTCATCTTCGTTTACGTCATAAAGCGTGAGAAATTCACCTTCAAAAGCGGAAAATTCCGTCTCACCGGCGCGATTTGCGAAACGGCGGGACAGTTTGCCTACATATATGCCATTGCCGGCAACACCATTGCCGCCGCTCCCATGATCTCCTCCTACTGCCTCTTCTCGGTGGTGTGGGCGCGAATCATTATAAAGGAAAAGCTCACCCCCGTTCAGTATGTTTCCATCGGCCTTGCGGGCACGGGAATCATTCTGATGGGCGTTGCCGAAGGCCTTGCGGGATAAAATTTAAAATATTTTATATTTTCCCCTTAACCTTTAAGTTTCTTTAAGGTTAAGGGGTTATTTTATATACAGAAATCAGGTGCCGCGGTTCAAATTCCGATGCGGCACGGTAAGGAGTGAGAAAGATGAAAAAATTTTCAAAACCGTTATCGGTACTGCTAAGTGTTTTTCTCATTTTTTCGGCCGTACCTTTTTGTCTGGCCGAGGATGAGAGCGGTTTCGATCCGCAAATCACGCTGTGCAAAAACAGCGGAGCGGTCATCACGGGGACAGAGGTTATGACGGCCTCCTGCGACAGCGAGCTTGTAACCGTCGAATCGGCGGGAGACACGGTTACCGTGACGGCAAACGACAGTGCCGTCGGCATTGCGAAGGTCACGGTCAACGCTCTTGAGGGCTTTGAAAACACCCTGTCGGACAGCGAGCTTAACAATGCCGACCTTTACGGCGACACGTCAGACGGCGGTGACGGCACCAACGCCGCATATGCCGAATCGGCGGTCATCAAAGGAAAAGTCTCGGCAAACATAACCCTCACGGGAAAGGGCGTTCTCAATTTGAACTGCGCCACCAAAAACGCGATTAAGCTCGGCACATCGGGTGTTTTGACGATTGAAAGCCTGACCCTTAACATTGTGTCGGCAAACCACGGAATTTCCTGCGACAATATCATCAACATAAACTCGGGAAGCATAAACATCACGGCGTCGGGCGACGGAATACGCACCGACCCAGACGCGGTTTCAGCCGAGGACGGCACCGCCGCTCAGATTTACATAAACGGCGGCAGCATAACAATAAACGCGGGCGGCGACGGAATTCAGTCGGCTCAGGACATAACAATAACCGACGGCAGCTTTGACATCACAACGGGCACGGGATATGACGACGAGAGCTTTAATTCCGACACCGACAGCCGCAAGGGCATAAAAGCCTCCTTTTCCTCCGACGAGGACGCCGACACCGAGGACAGCACAAACTCGATAACCGTAAGCGGAGGAAGATTTGTCCTTAACACGGCCGACGATTCGATACATTCCGACAGCTATATTTGCATAACGGGCGGCGATTTCGAAATCAAAACAGGTGACGACGGAATTCATGCCGACACCACCCTTGACGTGGGGCAAAACGACGCCGACAATTCGCTGATAAACATTAACATTCTCACCTGCTATGAGGGTCTTGAAGCGGGAACCGTCAACGTTTATTCGGGAAACATAAGCGTGGTAAGCTCCGACGACGGCATTAACGCAGCCGGCGGTTCCGACGAAAACCAAGGCCCTGCCGGCGGCGGATTTAACCCCGGCGGCGGACGTCCCGGTCAGGGCGGCCCCGGAGGCAATCCCGGAGGAAACGGCGGTTCGGCTCCAGGTCAGGGCGGTTCGTCCGACTATACCATAAACATCTACGGCGGTGAAATTTTCGTCAACGCCGAGGGAGACGGACTTGACTCCAACGGCGACCTCAATCTGCTGGGCGGCAGCCTCGTTATATGGGGCATGAAGGCCGGCGGCGACAACGAACCTCTCGACTGCGACGGCACCCTCACGATAGACGGCGCCACGGTTTTCGGTGCGGGCTCCTCCGCAATGACAACCGTTCCGAGAAACAGCCAGGGCTATATCACCTCAAGGGCCTCCGCCGCGTCGGGAAAAACCGTTAACATTTTGCAAAACGGCGAAACGGTCTTTAAAATCAAGGTGGTTAAAAACATCAATTATGTTATTTACTCCTCCCCCGACGTGACCGACACCTCCGAGTGGAGCATTGTAATTGACGACAGCTCTCTTGATGGCGACGACGATTATGCGCTCGGCGACGTAAATCTTGACGGCCGCATCACTTCCTCCGACGCTCTGCTTGCCCTTCAGGCCACGGTGGGCAAAATCACCCTTGAAAGCGCACGGCAAAATGCAGCCGACGTGGACAAAGACGGCAGCATCACGGCAACCGACGCCCTGCTTATACTTCAGTATTCGGTGGGTAAAATCTCTTCATTTTAACATTTCGTTTTAATTCTTCTTTTTCTTTTATTCTCCAAAGACGGCTCTTCGGCATCATTTTGTCGGAGAGCCTGTCTTTTTGCAATAAATTTCTTGCTTTTTGAAATAATATATGTTATGTTAAAGAAAAAAGGAGAATTTTTAATGGATATTACAGTTGAAGCAATTGTTCTGTTGATAGTCGCCCTTGCCGTCATAATTCTTTTGTGATGCCGTATGAGAAGTCACCAATCTTATCTTGCCATCCTAAAGTAAATTCAACTCCTTGGTTAGTTACAATAGCACTGTTTTGTTTGGGAATATCGGTTGTGTGGGGAATGTGGTATATTTGCCAGATGAATCTGTCGGGATTCCCTGAAATTCA
>URYV01000114.1 GCA_900552285.1 uncultured Oscillospiraceae bacterium | reverse complement strand
AGCGTGTTTTGACCTTGGTGTCGGAACCGTATATTTCCTTCGCGAATTGTTCAAGTGTGCCTTTAAGGTCGCACATTGTAATGCCCTTGTCGACGACAAGTCCCTCAATTTGGTGGAAGACGGGAGAATGAGTGGCGTCAACATCGTCCGCACGGTAAACTCTGCCGGGGCAGATCATGCGGATAGGCGGCTTGCGGTTTTCCATTGTACGAATCTGTGTTGCCGATGTCTGGCTTCTCAAAATGAGGCCGTCGCCGACATAAAATGTGTCCTGCATATCTCTCGCGGGGTGATCGGCGGGAACGTTGAGCGCCTCAAAGTTGTAATATTCGGTTTCAACCTCGGGTCCGTCCACAACATCAAATCCCATGGATTGGAAAATGTTTATCATATCCTTAAGAACGGTGTTAAGGGGATGAAGTCCGCCTTTTTCGGATTTTTTACCCGGAAGAGTTACGTCAATGGTTTCCTTTTCAAGCTTTTTTGCCTGCTCGATTTTTTTGATTGCGGCGGATTTTTCGGCAATTTTCGCCTCTATATCGCTTCTTACCGTGTTGGCGAGCTGTCCCATTGCGGGACGCTCTTCTGCCGAAAGTTTGCCCATTTGTTTAAGTATTCCGGTGAGCTCTCCTTTTTTTCCCAAAAAAGCCACGCGAAGCTCCTCAAGCTCGGACTGAGCCGTAACGTTTTTAAGAGCATTTGTGGCTTTTTCGCTTATGGCCTTAAGTTGTTCTTTCATTATGTTTCGTCCTTTCACAAAAAATAAGACTTCCGTCCCGAAAAAGGGACGAAAGCCGAAAACTTCCGCGGTACCACCCAAATTTTTGCCCAAAAACGGACATATCCGTAACAGAGCAAACACTCGTTCGACCGATAACGGCGTCAACCGTCCGAGCCTACTGAAAGTTTCAGCCCGACCGCTCCGAAGGGAAATTCGGCACACACGAAACCACAGGACGGTCACACCCGGTTGCCCGCCGTCCATTCTCTTTGTGATTTAACCGCATGGCTTACTTGAACTTCATCAATGCGTTTTACTAAATATACCACAGCCGAATTTATTTTTCAAGTCTTTTTGAAAAAAACCATTGACAAAAGAGAATGATTGTGGTAACATCACGATGAAGTTAGCGCATGCTAACTGTTTCGAATGCGATTTTTCTATTTTAAGTTTTATATTTTTTAAAATGTGGTTAGTATAAGCTAACCGAGATTTGAGGTGACAAAATGTCCGAACGTCAGGTTATTCAAAACTGCTCTCCCACCATGGCGGGTCTAAAAACGGGAAGTCTTTTTTGCTGCGACGCAAAGACCCGTGAGGAGCTAAACAACTCGGTTCGGGATTTTAACAACCGACTTGTGCCAAAGGGCGTGAGATTTTTGCCGATGCGTTATCGAAACGGAAGGGCGCTTGTGTATATGTACCGTCCCGACAGATTGGAAAACGACCTGAAAAAAAGCCGTGCCAAGGATATTTTAAAGAAAAGGGAATATCCTGTTAAAAGCTCGGAGCTTTGCATTGTTGAGCTTATGAAGCGCATAAAAAGCGGAAATGAATTTCCTCACGAAATCGGTCTTTTCCTCGGCTATCCGCCCGAGGATGTGGACGGATTTATAAACAACGGCGCAAAGGGTGCAAAATGCGTCGGAACATGGAAGGTATACGGTGACGAAAGCATTGCCAAACGTACTTTTGCGCAGTATAAAAAATGTACGAAAGTGTACGAAAATGCCTATGACAGACACAAATCGTTTGATCGGCTCGTTGTGAGCTTTCAAAAATAAAATATAATGAAAGAAGGATTATTATGAGTAAAATTGCTGTTGTTTATTGGAGCGGAACAGGTAACACCGAGTCCATGGCCGAGGCCGTAGCCGACGGAGCCAAGGAAAAGGGTGCCGAGGTTGAAAGCTTTACCGCCGCCGATTTTTCGGCAGATAAGATGGACGAATTCGATGCCGTTGCCTTCGGCTGCCCCTCAATGGGTGTTGAGGAGCTTGAAGAAAGCGAATTTTTGCCCATGTTCGAGGCCTGCGAGTCCAAGCTTTCCGGTAAAAAAATCGTTCTGTTCGGTTCCTACGGATGGGGAGACGGCGAATGGATGAGAAACTGGGAAGAAAGGTGCATCGGAGACGGTGCCGTTATTGCGGCGGATTGTCTGACCGTTAACGAAGCGCCCGATGATGACGCTCTTGATTCCTGCAAGGAGCTGGGCGCAGCTCTCGCCTGATTTTTAAATTAAAAGCTCCGATACCAAAGGCATAATGCCGAAAGGTATCGGAGCTTTTTTCAGTCCTTATCGCAGGCCGAGCAGCCGCCCTGTTCGTCGGGAAGGCTTTGAGGCGGGAAAAACTCGTCGAGAGGGAATTTGATTCTTTTGAAAAGGTCGCAGGGATTGTCGGTTGTGGAGGTGCATTCCTTTTCGGGGATACAGAAATCGTAAACGGGAATGAGCATTTGAACGTTTCTGATAAGCTGAACAACCGTGAAGAGTCCGAGAGTGGCAACCACCTTGTTTTGCACGGTCGATTCGTCGGCAATGTCTCCCACGATGCTTGTAACCGATTTCGGGAAAGTGCAGCAGCATTCGCCGTCGCAGCGGCAAACGGGGAGAAGTGAAGAATTAAGTATAATGGGATCGACGGTCTGAACCGAGGCGCGGGGCAAATTGGCCGAAGCCGATGAGCCGCAGCCCGATTGGTCGGCTCCGTAGACATTCGAAAATGTCTTTGCATTACCGTCGCTTCCGAAAAGAATAACCTTTTTATTCCACAATGCAACGCCGTTGACATTGGCGGGTGTCGAGGATGCGGCGGGATACAGGTCGATGTTCAGCAGAAAATAGAACATCATGTCAACCGAGTAATAACCGCGGTTGAAGGTTACCGGCTCCACCTCAATACAAACATTGATTATTTCGCAGGAGCGCACCCTTGCGCCGGCGCTTGTGTTGGCCGTTTCCTGATCATTGGGACTCAAATAAACCCTAAGATCTTCAAGGCAATCTCTTGAACAGCAGCTGTCGTAGACCCTGCCGCAATCGACGCAAACCGCGTCTTTAAAGCAATCTGCCATAATATTCCTCCTTAAATGTGTTGAAGGCTGTATTTACCGAGTTTCTCGGTATCAATACCATATTATGACGAAAACAAAAAAGAGGTACATAACAGTACCTCTTTTAATTTTTATTTTTCGATTTTTCCGTAAAGGGGAGCGTCGTTAAGATCCTGCTTGCTTTCGCGGGTGGGGGCGGGGGACTGGAATCTCTGACGGTCATAACCGCCGCGTCCGCCTCTGTCGGAACGGTAATTTCCTCTGCCGCCGCGGTTGCCCTTGTTTCCGATGACAACCTTGCGGAAGGGTTCTTCTCCGACCGACCAAGAGGTCACACCGTCAATATCCTGAACGGCGGTATGAACAATGCGGCGCTCAAAGGGATTCATGGGCTCGAGAGTCATGTTGCGGTGGGTGCGGAGCGACTGATTTGCCATTCTGCGGGCAAGAGCCTGAAGAGTTTTTTCTCTCTTTTCACGGTAGTTTCCGGTGTTGAGAGTGATGCGGTAATATCCGTCTACGCCGTGATTTGCGGCGAGAACGGTAAGATACTGAAGTGCATCGAGAGTCTCGCCTCTGCGGCCGACAATAACACCGAGATTATCGCCTTCAAGCATAATTGTGGCTCCGGACTCGGTTTCGCCGCTCTTTACCGTGGCCGAAACATCCATGCAGTCAAGCAGCTTTGTGATGTATGCAACGCCCTTGTCGGCAACGGCCTTTTTGGTTTCGTCGGTGAAGGGCTTAAGCTCGGTCTGAAGGGGAGCTTCGTCGGGCTCCTCGCGTCTTTCCGTCTTTGCTTTTTCGGGTCTTACGGGGCGCTGGGGCTTTTTGTCCCTGTCAAAGCGCTGGTACTTTTCCACCTTTTCGATGGGCTTTTCTTCAATCTCCACGAAGGCCTTGACCTTTGCGGGGCATCCGCCGAAAAGTCCGAAGGTCTTTGCTTTGGGAAGGTCAATTATTTCAAATTGAATATCGTCGGTAAAGCCGAGAGCCTCAAGCTCCTTTGCGGCCGACTCTTTTGCTTCCTCAACCGTGCTTCCGGTTGCGATAGCTTCCTTTATCATCAGTTACACCTCTTGTATTTTCGGAACTGGTCCGGTAGTTTTTAAGCTTTAAGCCTTTTTGGCTTTTAAAGCGCTTTCTTTCTTCTTGCGGTCGGAAATAAACCTTGCTTCATCCTTTGCGATAATGCGGTAGGGGCTCATGGTTTTGTTGAGAATGACCTGAATGACCATGTTCACAAGGTTTGAACAAATCCAATAAAATCCCACGGCGCCGGGAACAAGGAAGGAAATGTAGAGGGAGAAAAGAGGCATGAAAAGCATCATTCCGCCCATCTGAGCCGCCTCGGGATTGATTTTCTTTTGCATTCTCATGGATATAATCGACGAAAGCATGGAGGATGCAAAGGAAAGGAATGGGATGATCCAAAGAGTGAAGTCAACTCCTGGATCGGCAAAATTCAACGTGAAGGTGGGAATGCGGGTCATGTCGATACCGAAAAGATTAAAGCTCTTTTTGAAGCTCTCAACGGCCGCCGACTGACTTGCAATGTCGGTAAGACCCTGTTCGTTAGCCTTTCCGACGATTGTACCGAAGTTGTCGATAATTCCGATTTCCTCATAGCCCGCCTTGATGCTGACGCCCTCAAGACCCGAAAGGAGACCCTTTGCGGAGTTTATAAGGTCGCTGCTCCAGTTAAGAATGTAGGAAAGGGGATTGCTTATTGCGCGCCAAACTCCCCACAAAAAGGGAAGACGTATAAGCATAGGAAGGCAGCCGCCCATCATGCTTATTCCTTCTCTTTGATTCAGCTCCTGAACCTCGAGGGAATATTTCTGACGGTCGTCACCGCACTTTTCCTTTATGGCGTCCATTTTGGGCCGAATGGCGGTCTGCTTGGCCGTGGTCTTTTGCTGTTTGATGTTCAGCGGAAGGAATATTGCGTTAATTAGAATGGTAAATACCGCAATGGCAACCGCATAATATCCGATTCCTGCCGAATTAAGCAGGTTGAAAAGCTGTTTAAGTATCCAGCCCATGGCTCCGCCTCGAAGAAGTCGGAGTGCGCATCGAAAAAGTCGTGGGG
>URYV01000113.1 GCA_900552285.1 uncultured Oscillospiraceae bacterium | reverse complement strand
TGCATGTGTTAAGCACGCCGCCAGCGTTCGTCCTGAGCCAGGATCAAACTCTCTAAAATTTGTATCATATCGTCCGTAGACGCTATAATCATTTTAAAGCTCTTAGCTCATTTTTTACGCTTTGCGTATTGATATGACTTTCACATATCTGTTTTTCCAGAAAATCCGTTTACTGAATTCTCAAGGAGTTTTTCCTTTAAAACTTCTCAAAAAAATCTCGGGTTCCTTCTATCGTTGTTTAATTTTCAAGGTCCGTCGCACTTGGGTTTCCCCTCAGCGCGGAAGCTTATTATACCACGCTGTCGGCTGTTTGTCAAGAGGTTTTTTCAAACTTTTTTCGCTTCTCCCGAAGTCGTCTCTTCTGTTTGTTTCGCTCTCTTGTGTCTCTCGCCGAGTGCCCCGATATAATACCAAATTTAGCCCCTCTTGTCAACCCCTTTTTTCACTTTTTTTGAAGTTTTTTCGGATTTATTTTTGAATTGTGTCTTATGGCCGATGTTCGACACAACCTGTGGTAGTTATATTAAAAAACGGAACTTTCGAACCATCCCGAAAGCTCCGCTTAAACTTTATGTTATAGGCAAATCAGGCTTTTAAGCCGTTGATTTTTTTCTATCGCGACAAAAAGCGCGATACCGAGCGTGAACAAAACCGCAAGCTCGCCCAGCGCCACAAGACCGGCGTTGGTCCAAAAAACGGCAAAAAAGGCTTGTCCCTCCGAAAAAAACAAACCTATTTCGGCTCCGACCAAAAGTCCGTTAAAAAGGGCCGGACAAGCAAGAGATATAATCGGCAGCCTCGCCGCCCTCTTTTTTCTCAGCAAATACATAAAAAGAGTCGCAAGGAAAGAGGCGAGCGGACCGACAATCAAGTCGATTGCCCCGAGCCCCGCAAAAATATTGCTTATGATGCAGCCGACTGTCAGCCCCGGAACGGCGGCCGGCGTAAAAAGGGCAAGCACGCACAGGGCTTCGCTTGCTCGGAATTGCACGGCGGCCGAGGTTGTCCCCGGCAGCAGCGCGTTTTGCAGCAGGGTCAGCACCACATACATGGCGGCTATGAGCCCCGACAGCACGATTTTTTTGACATTCCTGTTCATTTTTTTCACTCCATAGTTTTATTTTACGTCAGGATGGTTTCGAACTGACGTTTTTAACATCTTAAAAGGACATATCGGAATTTATGGGAATTACGTCCTCAAAAACGGCGGTATGCACATTTGTGATAACCCTGTCCTCATGCATACTTCCGAAATACCAATGGCGGAATTTGCAGACCCTGTTGAGCTGCTCGAAATATCCGTTCAGTTTATTTACGTTTTCGGTGTCTCCCGAACGGAGCAGCATGGTGCTTTTTACGATTGAGGGAGGCTCATGCGTTATAATATAGTCAACCTCGCAGCCGACCTCGTCAATTGCCTTGGCCCCTTCCTCAAGCTCGGAGGGAGATGGCATTTCCTCCTTCCACCAGGAGATGTGCTCGGTACGCATTTCGCGGTCGACGCTTTCTCCGCCGCCGAAGGTGAAAATTCTGAAGCCCTCTATGGTGAAAATCTGTCCTCTCATCATGTGGAAAAGATTTCCCGACACTCGGTGAACCTTTCCGCCGTTCCACACCGTCATGCGGTATTTGTCAAGCAGGTCGAAATTCTCGTGGGTGCCGTCGATAAAACAGACGTTGTATTTGCGGCTCCCGAGAAAATCAAGGATTTTCTTTTCTCTGCCGCTTCCGTCCCACACAAATCCGAAGTCGCCGCAGACAATAAGAGTATCGCCCTCCCGAAGCTTTTTCATGCTGCGGGAATAGAGACGTTCCTCCTCGCCGT
Organism: uncultured Oscillospiraceae bacterium; assembly: GCA_900552285.1. Lineage (GTDB taxonomy): Bacteria > Bacillota > Clostridia > Oscillospirales > Acutalibacteraceae > UMGS1484. Next base: position 3,419 of record URYV01000113.1, on the reverse strand, counting down.
GAAGATCACCGGTTACATATATCATAAAATCACCTGCATTTTTTGAAAAAAATCTTTTATTTAAAGGTTTAATCTGTTATAATAAAATTACATTTATTATGATAACATATTTAAAGGAATATTTCTATGAAAAAATACACTTTTTCTTTAATTTTAGCATTTGCGGTGATTTTCACCTGTTTTTGTCCGATTTATGCGTCGGCCTATACCCTCCCCGCGGGCACCGAGGTCGAGGCGCAGTCGGCGATACTTTATAATGTCGAAACCGACACGGTGGTTTATGAAAAAGACGCCGACAAGCAAATGGAGCCGGCCTCCACCACCAAGCTCATGACGGCGCTTATCGTGTCGGAGCACGTCACCAATTTCGACCTGCCCGTGACCGCCTATTCAACGGTGGAAAGCGATTTTACCGGACTCGGCGCATCGGTCATTAACATCAAGGCGGGCGAGCAGATTTCTACCCGCGACCTGCTCTATGCCCTGCTCATTCCCTCGGCCTGCGACGCGGCAAACGTGCTTGCGGTTCACGTCTCGGGAAGCACCGAAAAATTCGTCGAGCTTATGAACCAAAAGGCGGCGGCTCTCGGCATGACGGGAACCCACTATACAAATGCCCACGGCCTTGCCCAGGACGGGCTTTACACAACGGCAAGAGACCTTGTCATCCTCGGCAAAGAGGTCCTCAAAAATTCCATGCTGGCCGAAATTTGCTCCAAAACCTATTATGAAATTCCCGCCACCAACATGAGCGACGTAAGAAAGATTTTCACCACCAACTACATGATGGAAACCACCTCCCCTTACTACTATAAAAGAGTCAAGGGACTTAAAACCGGCTACACCGAAAAGGCGGGACGCTGTCTAGTTTCATATGCCGAAAAGGACGGCGCCGAATATATCGGGGTGGTCATGGGCTGTAAAACAAAGGACGAAAACGGAAACGAGCATCATTATGAATTCGACGACACCGACGCGTTGCTGCGCTGGGCATTTACAAATCTGACCTACTCCTGCACCGTTACGGCTTCCGACCCGGTGGCCGAGGTTAAGGTCAGGCTGTGCAGCGAGACCGACCATGTGCTGGCTCTGCCGAAAGAAGATTTTTACGCCATGATTCCCTCCGGCTCAAAGGATTCGATTATAATAGAGCCGCATCTTGACTCCGACGCGGTCACCGCCCCCGTCGACCAAGGGCAGGTGCTGGGATATGCCTCGGTGCTCTGCGCCGGAGAGGAAATCGGTCAGGTTGAGCTTGTGGCGGCCGAGCCCTGCAACAGAAGCGGATGGCTTTCCTTTTTAGACATTCTCAAGACCATATTCACATCCAAAATTTTTCTGACGGCGGTGGCCGTTGTAATCATAGTTATTGCCGCGCTGACGGTTTTCAGCATTCACGACACCCGCAGAAGGCGCCGTCTTTTCAACTCCAAAATGCGGAAGAAATAAAGGGCACGGAAAATTCCGCGCCCCTTGGATTATTTTTTCCCCTGCAGTTTTAAATACTTTTCCCTTGTAGCAAGACCGCCTCTTATGTGGCGCTGCGCCTTGTTGACATCAAGCACCGATTTGACCTCGGTATAAAGCTTCGGGTCTATGGATTTAAGCCGCTTTGAGACATCCTTATGTACCGTGGATTTTGAAATTCCGAAGCTTTTGGCCGCGTCTCTGACCGTGGCCTTGTTCTCCACAATATATTCTCCCAAAATAACCGTCCGTCGGTCGACTGTACCTTTCAAAGAACTCTCCTCCTGAAAATGTCTTTGTTAAGGTATATGCGGAAAAGACACATAACATTCACACAGGAAAGGACAGAAAACAATGAATAAAATAGAAAGCTTTAAGGTGGACCACACAAAGCTGCTGCCCGGACTTTATCTTTCAAGACGGGATTCAAAGGGCGATACGGCCACCTCCACCTTCGATTTACGGTTCACCCACCCCAACCGTGAACCCGCCCTTGACGGAGGCGCAATGCACACCATCGAGCACCTTTGCGCCACATATCTCCGCAACTCAAAGGCGGCGGACGACGTAATATATTTCGGCCCAATGGGCTGCCGAACGGGTTTTTACCTTGTTATGTTCGGTGAGCTTGAACCGAGCGATGTTTTGGAAATTGTCAAATCCGCCTTTGAATTTACGGCGGAATTTGAAGGCGAAATTCCCGGAGCAAAGGAAGAGGAATGCGGAAACTATCTTTACCACGACCTTCCCATGGCTCGGTATTATGCGAAAAAATATCTTGCCGACCTTGAAAAATACAAGTCCTTTGAATATTAAAAGAGCTCTGCTTCGGTTTTTCCGAGGCAGAGCCTTTTTATTATTCGTTTATAATTTCGCCCTGGCCCGACTGAAGCACAAGATCGAAGAAGGTATGAATATCAACGTATTTATACTCGTATTTCGGGTCGTGTTCCTTTGCATAGGCGATAAAACGCTCGACAAGCTCTTTGGTCTGGTCGGGTGAATCGCAAACGGTGCGGTAACCGGCAAAATTAAACTTACCCATAAACTCGGTCATATAACGATACATTTCGGGAATGCTCGCTTCTATGCGCTCGGGCTTGCCCGAAACCTCGTTTTGAAGGTGGAGATAGGGCGTTCCGTTATAAACGGTTATGGGGCGGGCAAGAGAATTATGGAACGAGCCCTTGGGAGAAATCTCGTTGAAGGCGGCCATAATTTCGTTTGTAACGGTCTCGTTGCCGTTGATTATAAAGCCGGTAATGTCATAATCAAAGCGCTCGTAATAGGGCTTTGAATACTTTGCCCATTCAAATATCGCAGGGGGATTTTCGCGATAGTCGCAGGCGGCGGTCAGTCCGTAGGGAATGACGTAACCGGCGCCCGAATCGCCTGCAATGAAGAAATCGTTGTCGGTCATGTTTTCATAAACATAATCGAAAACCATGGGTGCGCGCTCGGAAAGATTGGGGTTGAAGGCCCAGTTTATGGGCAGCGTTCCTCTTGCGTTTTTGTGCGAGAAGAAATTCCAAACGTGCATACGCAGCCATGCGGCCGAATCGTAATCTCCGCCGTAGATGGTGAAATACTTGGTGTTCTTGTCGAATTTAAGTCTTTCCTTGGGACGGGGCCAATGATATTCCTTTATGTGGCTCTTATAGCTGCAGTATGCGCTGGCGTTGGGCATTGAGCAGGGATGAGCGGCGTCGGCCTCCTTGGCAAGGTTGAACGCCGAACCGAGACAAACACAGTCCCACTCAAGAACGGTGGCTATGACGCTGCCGGTTCCCGAGTCCTTTGTATATTTCATCCACCAGGGAGGGAATCCGAGCAGCTGACCGATTTCGCCGTTTGCTCTGTTATAGCGGCGGCGGAGAATTTTTTTGAAGGTCTCGCGCCGTTTGTCGTTATTGACCAACCGGTGGCTCACATAGGCAACCGATCCGCACTTT
>URYV01000112.1 GCA_900552285.1 uncultured Oscillospiraceae bacterium | reverse complement strand
GTCGATACTCTTGAGCTTCTCCATTGCGAGCTCGCCGATATAGACGGTTGTCACCAAGCAAATCACCCTCAAATTCAAGTTGTTCGGTATATTTGATATTCCTGTCCACCTCGGCTCGAAGTTCCGAAAGCGACGGGAATTTTTTTGTTTTTCTGATGTATTTTACAAGACTTACTCTCGGTCTTTTTCCGTAGAGGTCGCCCGAAAATCCGATGATATTGGTCTCGGCGCGGAATTCGCCGCGGTGAATGGTGGGACGGGTTCCGATGTTGCAGACCCCTTTATAATTTTCACCGTCTATGTTCACGTTGACGGCGTATACCCCCTCTTTCGGAAGTATAAATCCCTCGGGAAAAATCTGATTTATTGTCGGCATATCGAGGGTTCTCCCTATTCTGTCGCCGTGAGCCACGGGAAAATCAAAGGAAAAGTATCTTGAAAGCATCTTTGCCGCGGTACCAACCTTTCCCGATTCAATTGCCTTTCGTATTCGGGTGGAGGAAACAGGCTTTCCGTCAAAGCTTTCGGCCGAAATGACCCCAAGTTCCATTCCCTTTTGACGGCAAAGGGTGTCTAAAACCGCCGTATCGCCGGCGGCGTTTTTTCCGAATTTAAAATTAAAGCCGCAGGACACCTTTACGGCGCCGAGACTTTTCACCAAAACTCTTTCGACAAATTCTTCCGGCGACAAAAAATAAATATCCTCAAAATCAATGTCAAGGATACATTTTATACCGAGATTTGCCATAAGCTCGTTTCTGCGCTCTCTTGTTGTGAGGGCGGGAGGGCTGTTTTTATCCTTTTTTCTGTTTATGACAAGTGCAACGGGAAAATGCCCCGACAAGACTGCGCTTTCAAGCACCTTTTTATGACCGGAATGAACTCCGTCAAAGGTGCCGACAGCCACGGCGGGGCATAAATTTTTATCAAAATCCTGTACGCTTTTTAAAATCTGCATTTTAAATCCTTAAAACAAACATTTGATGTTGAGAAGTCCCTTTTCGGCGCACACTTCACCGAGACCGACGGTTTTTTCGCCGTCCGTTACGGCAAAAATACCCTCGGGATTCTTCGGAAGCTTAAGGCGGTCGAGACTGAGCTGTCCTCCGTTTGAAAATCTTTTGGCCTGAGCCGCCGAGACCCTCACCCGAGGAAAGCTTTCCACCGCCGTGTCAACGGGCAGAATAAGCTGCTCGGGGGTCATGTTTCTCGCCTTTTCAAGGGGAATGCAGCGGTCGATCGAATAGCCGCAGGCGCTTGTTCTCCTTAAAGATTTCATGCATCCGCCGACACCCAGCCGCCGTCCCATGTCGTCGGCAAGGGTGCGGATATAGGTTCCCGAGGAGCAGTATATTTCAAGGGCAAAGGAGTTTTTTTCGGTCTTTCCGAGATTTTTAAGGGAATAGACCGTTACCGGGCGGGCTTCTCTCTCGATTTCGATTCCCTGCCGCGCAAGCTCGTAAAGGCGAACTCCGTTTTTGGAAATTGCCGAAAACATGGGCGGGACCTGCATTATCTCCCCGGTAAACTCGGGCAGTATTTCGCAAAACTCCCTTTCGCTCACGTCACATTCGACCGCCTTTTTAAGTTTCCCGGTAACGTCAAGGGTGTCGGTGGTCATGCCGAATTTTATTTCGGCAACATACCTTTTGTCCTTGACCGGCATAATGTCGCAAAGCTTGGTGGCCTTGCCCACAAGAAGGGGCAGCACACCCGTCGCCATAGGGTCGAGAGTACCCGTATGGCCGATTTTTTTGGTGTGAAGAGCGCCCCTCATAACTGCGACGGCATCAAAGGAGGTAAAGCCCTCGGGCTTATCTATGAGCACAATTCCGTCGGCCATCAGAGCACTTCCCCGATAACGCGGACGAATTCCTTTTCCGCATGTTCAAGGGTCATGCCCTCGACGGCGCAGCCCGCCGCACGGTTATGCCCGCCGCCGCCGAATTTTCGGCATATCTCCGCCGCGTCGACGGGGGCATGGGTTCTCACCGAAATTTTGAAAACGCCGTTTTCCTTTTCTCTGAAGGTGACACCCACAAGAACGCCCTCCACCTTTCTCGGCATGGAGGTTATTCCCTCAAGGTCGTCGTCGGACACGCCGGCTTCCTTTTTCATCTGTTCGGTAACGGCGATAAAAGCCGCCTTGCCGTCGAAAAAGAATTTCATCTGTTCCATAAGACGGCCCTCGATTTTCATGCGTCCTCTTGTTTTGGTATCGAACATTATGCGGTTTATTTCGGAAAAATCAATACCGTAGCCCATCATTTCGGCCGCCATAATATGGCTTTCGGGAGATGTGTTGGAATATTTAAAGCAACCGGTATCGGTGGAAATTCCCGTATAAATACAAGCGGCGATATAGGAGTCGATTTCGACATTTATGGCCTTTAAGAGCTTTAAAATGTTTTCGCAGTTTGCGGCGGCGGAAGCGTCCACAAAGGTGTACTTTGCAAACTCCCTGTTGAGCCCGTGGTGATCCACCGACAGCAGAATTTCCGAGCCCTTTTGCTCATATTTTCCGAGCAGCTTTGCATCGGCAACATCCACCGAAACAAGGGTCTCAGGCTCAAAATCCCAAGACACGTATCCGTCGGTTATGAACGAATAGGACTTCGGTATTTCGTCGCTGCACAGCACATTTGCCTTTTTGCCGAGCCGTCTTAAGGCCGTGCAAAGGGCAAAGCCGCTTCCCACCGTGTCTCCGTCGGGACTTGCGTGGAGAAAAATATTGAAGTTATCCCGCTCGAGAAGGAGTTTTTTTGCAAATTCCAAATCAATTTTCATTTTAGTCCTCTATATCCTTTAAAATCCTTGAAATGTCGGCGCCGTGAGCAATGGAGCCGTCGGCAATGAATTTAAGCTCGGGAGTTTTGCGGATGTGAAGCCGTTCGGACAGCTCTTTTCTTATATATCCCGAGGCCGATTTGAGCCCCTTTACAGTATTTTCCGTCGCGTCCTCGGCTCCGAGAGCGCTGACATAGATTTTCGCATAGGACAAATCTCCCGACACCTCCACCCTGACGATGGACACAAGGGGTGCAATGCGCGGATCCTTGAGAGTGCGGAAAATGTCCGCAAGCTCTCTTTTAACATCCTCGTTAATTCTGTTTATTCTTTGAGAAGGCAATATTTTCACCTCAATTTCAGTCGCGGTATTCTTCCATAACAAAGGCTTCGAAAATATCTCCCTCTTTAATGTCGGAGAACTTTTCAAGACCTATACCGCATTCATAGCCCTGTGCCGCTTCCTTGACATCGTCCTTAAAGCGGCGCAGCGAATCGATTTTATCCTCGGCCACGACAATACCGTCGCGGACGACGCGGATTTGGCTGTTTCTTGTGACCTTACCGTCGGAAACATAGCAGCCGGCAATGGTGCCCGCCGAAGAAATCTTGTAAACGGCGCGAACCTCGATTCTTCCCTGTATGACCTCGCGGAATTTGGGAGCAAGCATACCCTTCATGGCCGATTCAATTTCCTCGATGCAGTCATAAATTACGCGGTACATACGCATATCCACTCCGTCGCGCTCGGCGCCCGCCTGGGCAACGGGGTCGGGACGGACGTTAAATCCGACGATTATGGCGTTGGACGCATTGGCAAGCATGACGTCGGACTCGTTTATGGCACCGACGCCTCCGTGTATGACCTTGACCTTGACCTCGTCGTTTGAAAGTTTCTCAAGAGACTGACGGACGGCCTCGACCGAGCCCTGAACGTCGGCCTTAACGATGATGTTAAGCTCCTTGACGTCGCCCTCTTTAAGCTGATCGAAGAGGTTTTCAAGGGTAACGGTCTTAAATGACTTGAACTGCTCCTCCTTGGCTGCGGCTTTTCGCTGCTCCACAAGCTCACGGGCAAGACGCTCGTCGCTTACGGCGTCGAAGGCGTCGCCGGCCTCGGGAACCTCGGCCATACCGGTGATTTCCACGGGTACCGAAGGACCTGCCGATTTAACTCTGTTGCCCTTGTCGTCGGTCATGACGCGAACACGTCCGACGGCCGTTCCCGCAACCACAATGTCGCCGTTTTTGAGGGTTCCGTTCTGCACAAGCAGGGTGGTGACGGGGCCGCGGCCCTTGTCAAGTCTCGCCTCGATGACAGTTCCCTTTGCGGGACGGTTGGGGTTGGCCTTAAGCTCAAGCATATCCGAAACAAGAAGCACGTTTTCAAGCAGCTTGTCGATGTTCATGCCGGTATGAGCCGAAACGGGAACGCATATAACGTCGCCGCCCCACTCCTCGGGAACGAGCTCGTGCTCGGTGAGCTGCTGCATTATCTTGTCGGTGGAAACACCGGGCTTATCCATCTTGTTAATGGCCACAACGATTTGAATGTTGGCGGCGCGGGCATGATTTATGGCCTCTATGGTCTGGGGCATAATTCCGTCGTCGGCGGCCACGACAAGAATTGCAACGTCGGTGGCCATGGCGCCTCTCGCACGCATGGCGGTGAAGGCGGCGTGACCGGGAGTGTCGAGGAAGGTGATGTCCCTGTCGCCGTATTTTACGCGGTATGCGCCGATATGCTGGGTAATTCCGCCGGCCTCGGTGGAGGTGACGTTGGTCTTTCTGATTGCGTCGAGAATGGAGGTCTTACCGTGGTCAACGTGTCCCATAACAACCACAACGGGGCTTCTGGGCACGAGATCCTCCTCGTTGTCCACCGTGTCGTCTATTATGCGGTCCTCGATGGTGACAACGACCTCTTTTTCCACAACGGCGCCCATTTCGGTGGCGACGATTGCGGCGGTGTCATAGTCGATAATTTCGTTGACCGACGCCATAACGCCCAACTTCATAAGCTGTTTTATGACCTCTGCAGCGGTCTTTTTCATGCGGCTTGCAAGCTCGCTGACCGAAATTTCGTCGCCGATGGTGACCTTAATGGGGGTCTTTTTGATGCGTTCAAGCTGAATACGGCGAAGCTTGTCGGCCTCGGTCTCCACCTTGGTGCGCTGCTTCGAGCGGCGGTAATCCTTGGAACGCTGATTTATCTTCTGCTTTCTGCCCGAGGTATCGCGGTCGGAACGCTCGGGAGCAAGATTGGTGTATTTTTCGTTGTACTTGTCAAGCTCGACCTGAGAGGTACGGGTGTCGATGTGGCGGACGGTGCCGGGGCCGCGGTTGGGAGCGACGCTCTCGGCGTGGACCTTTTCTTTCTTTTTGGCCTTTTCATAAGCCTTTTCAAATTCCTTCTCGTGCATAATTAAATTTGTGCATCGACGAATAGTAGTGCGAAAAGGTTTCGTCGCCC
>URYV01000111.1 GCA_900552285.1 uncultured Oscillospiraceae bacterium | reverse complement strand
TCGTTTTGAATCAGCATATCTTTTGTACCATCACCGCCGTAGCCGGGGCGCTGAACTCCGGGGTGGTGGGTTCATCGCAGTAAAGCGGGATATCTGCCATGCGGAACTCGTACCGGATGGCCGCACGGTAATCCGGGATATTGCGGCAGACCACGGCCATTTTGCCGCAGCGCACGCCCTGCCGCATCAGGCGGCGGATTTTCCGACCCGCTTTTTTATCAAAAGGCAGAGCAATGCGATGCGGTGCTGCTCCCCGCGCCGCTGACCGCCGACGGCGAAAGCTTTTTTGCCCCCTGCTTTGAAAAAAAGTTTGCCATAAAGGATTTTTTAAGGCAAATTCCAAAGGACACACCGCTTTTTTGCGGAAGGGCAAAAAGACAAGATATAGAGAAAATAAGGATGGACGGGCACAATATATATGATTGCTACGCCGACGAGGCCTTTTTAATCGAAAACGGAATTTTGACCGCCGAGGGAGCGATTCAGCTTGCGATTTCCCACACAAAAGAGAGCCTTTGGAACAGTAAAATCCTTGTGCTGGGATATGGCAGAGTGGCAAAACCTCTTTGCAAAAGGCTCGGCGCTTTATGTAGGGAAAGGGTAAAAGTTTATGCACGGAGAAGCGAACAGCGAGCCGAAATAATGCGGGACGGCCTGTCCGAAACCGCCGATTTTAAAGGGGATTTCGACAATTTCAACATAGTTTTCAACACGATACCGTCAATGATATGCGATGAAAATTTACTCAAAAAAGCGAATAAAAATTGCTTTATAATCGACCTTGCCTCCTCCCCCGGCGGGGTGGATTTCGAGGCGGCAAAGAGGCTTGGGGTCGGTGCCGTTTCAGCTCTTTCCCTTCCCTCAAAGACCTCTCCTGCGGCGGCGGCCGAGCTTTTTGTGAACACCTGTCTTTCAAGGCTTTCGGAGGTGAGCGTCAATGCAGTCTCTTAAAATCGGATTCGGGATTTGCGGTTCCTTTTGCACCTTTCACCGAATAATACCCGTCATGGAACGGCTTGCGGCGGCGGGGCACGAGATAACGCCGATCATGTCGGCCGCAGCCTATTTTACCGACACGCGGTTCGACAAATGCGAGGAAATAAACCGAAAAATAACCGAAATATGCGGCAAGGAAATTATTCACGAGCTTAAAACCGCCGAGCCCATAGGTCCCAAAAAGCTTTTTGACGTTATGGCGGTGGCGCCCTGCACGGGCAACACGCTGGCAAAGCTTGCGGCGGGAATTACCGACACGCCGGTTACCCTTGCGGTCAAGGCACACCTGAGAAATCTGCGGCCGACGGTCATAGCCGTTTCCACCAACGACGCTCTGTCGGGTTCGGCACAGAATATCGGGCGGCTGCTCAACCGAAAGAACATCTTTTTTGTCCCCATGAAGCAGGACGATCCCGAGAAAAAGCCGCGGTCGGTGGTGGCGGATTTCGAAAGACTGGGAGATACCATCGAGGCGGCCTGTCAAGGGCGGCAGATACAGCCGATTTTCATATAAAAAAAGCCGCCATCACATGACGCTGCGGTTAATGACGGCGAAAAAAAGCACCTCAACGCGGCCTTTGAGGTGCTTTCGGTTTTAATTATATCGGACTTTTAAATCAGACGATGTTATCAAAAGGGCCAAACTCCCACAAGGCGGATGGAAACGAGCATGGCGGCAACGGGAATAATGCTGCCGAGGACAAGCTGAACGGGGGTGTGACGCTTGATTTTGAGGGACGCCCAAACCACCGCTCCGAGCAGAGCGTACATGGCGACATATGGAAGTCCCAAAACGTAGATCATCATGGCAATTGGACCCGAAACTCCGCAGGTGTGGCCGCTGGCCTTGACGCCGAACACAAAGGAGGAAAGGGCAATGGAAACGCCGGACAGAAGATATGTCAGGAAAATGAGAAGCTCAATTCTCCCTGCGCCGAAAAATACCGAGCCGAGAATTCCCGCGATGTAACCGATGACCGAAAAGACAATGGCGAGATTTCGCTGTCCGTCTCTCCCCTTTTTGCGAATGGGCGGGATTATTACCGACACGGGATATGAAAGAAGGGGGAAAATGGTCAGCGCGCCGAGAGCATATAAATAGTGTCCGAAATTGAGATATGACTCGGGACGGGCAAACCAAATGACGGTCAGCATGAGGGCGGCCATAAAGGGCGCCACGGTGATGACTCTCACTATCTTTGCGGCGACGGCCTCCTTGGTTATTTTGCGCTCGGTTTTGTTTGCCGAATTATTTGCGGTTAAAGTTTTGTTTTTTTCGCTCATATTAAAACCTCCCAAAAAGGATGTACTTTCAAAATTAAAATCTTTATAAGATTTTGTTTTTCGGCAGAGGAAAGAATTTTTCGTTTTTCCTTTGCTGTAATTATTTTATCGCCGGGGGCTCGATTTGTCACCCTATCCGAGGGTAAATTTCTCCTATGAAAGATTTTTGTTTGGTAGAGTCGAAAAAAATCGGCTCTACCCACAGTAGAAAACTGCATGAAACCGTGGTTTTTAGGGGGGTTGATTTTTGAGCGGCAATAGTTTATAATAAACACATGAATGAAGATGTACTTAAGAAAAATGTTTCGGAAAAAATCACATTTTACAGAAAGGCGGCCGGCCTGACCCAGTTGGAACTTGCCGAAAAACTCAATTATTCGGACAAATCGGTTTCAAAATGGGAGCGGGGCGACGGGCTGCCCGACATAACGGTTCTTACAAATATGGCCGAGCTTTTCGGAGTTTCGGTGGATGATTTTGTGTCGTCCGCGCCGCCCAAAAAGCCCATAAAGCTGACAAAGAAACACACCCTCATTCCCGCCCTTTCGGTGGGGCTTGTGTGGCTTGTGGCCACATTTGTGTTTTTTGTGCTTGCCGTGGCCTTTCCGGATCTTCCGAGAAAATGGCTTGTTTTTATCTACGGATGTCCCGTCAGCTTTACCGTCACCACGGTTTTCAGCTGCCTTTGGTGGCGGACGGCCAGCCGCATAATTTCCATCACGGGAATGATCTGGACCCTTGCGGCGAGCGTCGACATCACCCTGAAAATACCCAATATGTTCCTTATATACGCAGTTGCCGCCGTGCTTCAGATTTTGGTCTTTTTATGGTTCTGGCTGATTTCCGACCGACACAGGGCTGGAAAATGAGCGGGGGATTTGTATGAAAAAAATTTTGAGCTTTTGCCTTGCGGTGCTTTGCATTTTGAGCTTTTGCCTTTCGGCCCTTGCCGACACGGAGGTTACAAAGGACGGAATGACGGTTCATCTTGCCGACATTTTCACGGTTTTCACGGCCGAAAATCTCGAGTCAAAGTCCGTCCGCGCCGCCGAGCTTTCGGAGGACACCGAGACGCTGAGAAAAAAGCTTGAGTCGGACTATCTTTTTTATGCCGTGGCCGAAAATCTCGGATGGACGGTTTTCATGACCTCCTCGGTCACCGACGTTTCCTCCGAAATAGTCAATCTTGCCGAGTTTTCCGACGGTGCCCTTGCCGAAAGCGCCCTTATAGGCGGCGTTAAGGACAGGGCGGCCGACATAAAGGAAATAAGAAAGGACGCGGCGCTTTTTTACCGTCTGACCTTTGAAAAGGACGAGCAAAAGGGCAATGCCGACAGCCGAGTGATGTATATTTCGGTCATAAACGGACGAATTTATACCCTCACCCTTATTGAAGACGCCTCCTCCCTTTCGACCAACGCCGCCGACACGGCCGACTATATTTTTTCAAATCTCGAATACACCGTCGAAACCGAAAGGCAGCGGGTGGCCGAAAAAAAGCGCAGCTTTGCCACCTGGGCCATTGTGGTGTGTATTCCCCTTGCGGCGGTGGGCGGTTTCTTTATCGTGCGCTCCATGAAAAGGGATTTTGAGGCGGCAAAGAGGGAAGAAAACCTTAAAAAAAATATGAGAAAAAAGCCGAGAAGATAATATGGATTATGTTGATAAAAAGCTTTTGATGTCGGCGGCCGAAAATTTCGGCGTCGAAATAAATGCCGAGCAGGCCGAAAAATTCGAAGGCTATGCAAGACTGCTTTTTGAATGGAACCAAAAAATGAATTTAACGGCTATCACCTCTCCCGAGGGGGTGGCTCTGCTCCATTTTGCCGACAGTCTGACGCTGCTTTCGGCGGCGGATTTCAAAGAGGGCGCTTCCCTTGCGGACGTGGGCACGGGGGCGGGATTTCCGTCGGTTCCCCTTGCCATAATGCGGCCGGATATGCAGTTTACCCTTGTCGACAGCCTGAATAAACGCATTACATTTCTCGAGGCGGTCAAATCCGAGCTCGGCCTTGATTTTAAGACGGTTCACGGCCGTGCCGAGGAGCTTGGCAGAGACGCAAAATACCGTGAAAAATTCGACTTTGCGACGGCAAGGGCGGTCGCGGGACTTAACGTGCTTTGCGAATATTGCCTGCCTTTTGTCAAAAAGGGCGGCTCATTTTTGGCCATGAAGGGTCCGTCGGGGCAGGAGGAGGCGGCGCAGGCCGAAAACGCCGTAAAACTGCTTGGGGGAAGGCTTTCGGCGGTCAAGGAATTCTCTTTGGGGGAAAATGACCGTCGGGTCATAATTATAGATAAAATTTCTCCCATTTCGCAAAAATATCCCCGTCAATCGGGAAAAATAAAGAAGTCTCCCCTTTAAATTCAATACAAAAAAGTAAACCGACTCTTCCTTTGGAAAAGTCGGTTTTTTGATACGAAAAATTATTCGTCAAGCTTGAGCACGGCCATAAAGGCTTCCTGCGGAACCTCGACCGAGCCGAGACTGCGCATACGCTTTTTGCCTTCCTTCTGCTTTTCAAGCAGCTTTTTCTTTCGGGTGATGTCGCCGCCGTAGCACTTGGCAAGCACGTCCTTTCGCATGGCGCGGATGGTCTCTCTCGCAATGACCTTGCCGCCCACCGCCACCTGAACGGGCACCTCGAAAAGCTGACGGGGAATGTTGTCCTTAAGCTTTTCGGCAATTCGCCGCGCCCGTTTATAGGCGCTGTCGGCGTGAACGATAAAGGAAAGGGCGTCAACTATTTCGCCGTTTAACAGCACGTCGAGCTTGACAAGCTTGGAGGGCTTATAGCACTTTGGCTCATAGTCATAGGAGGCATAGCCCTTTGTGCGGGACTTAAGCGCGTCGAAAAAGTCGTATACAATTTCGTTTAAGGGCATTTCGTAGTGAATGTCCACGCGGTTTGAGGAGGGATATTGCATATCGCCGAAAATCCCCCGCCGCTCCTGACAAAGGTCCATAATGGCGCCCACATAGTCGGTGGGACTGAAAATATGCACGTCGCAAACCGGCTCCTCGGCCGACTCTATGGTTGCGGGGTCGGGGTAGTTTGTGGGGTTGTCGATGGAA
>URYV01000110.1 GCA_900552285.1 uncultured Oscillospiraceae bacterium | reverse complement strand
GTTCTTACAAGGGAGCCGATGATGCGGTGGATTGTGTTTAGAAGGTTATGCGGCGAGGGAGGCCTTGAGGGTGAGCAGGGCGTCGGTGACGGTTACCCTGCCGTCTCCGTTCAAATCGGCCACGGCCGTCTGCTCGGGCAGCAGCGTAATTTTTTTGACCGAATACTGAAGAATGGTCAGCGCGTCGGCCGCGTCGGCTCTGCCGTTGCCGTCAAGGTCGCCGAGAACCGGCTTTTCGCTTGCCGAGAGCACAGCCTCGTCGGTATAGGTGACGCCGTTATATGTTATCGACGCGAAAATTTTGATTTTTCCCTCGGAAAGTGGGGTGATCAGATTTCCCGAAATTTCGGCCTTCTCTTTGTCCTCGGTAAAGAATGTGACCTCGAGCCCCTCGGGGTCGGAGGCGGCGCGAAGGGTGAGCGACTTTCCGATTTCCCCCGCAAGAACCGAGGAGGAAAACTTCACCGACGGCTTTTTGACATTGACCGAAAATGTGCCGCCGTAGCCCTCTTTTACATAGGTGACGGTCACATAGGACTCTCCCTCGGCCGAAAAATCGTATTTTATGTCCAAATCGGAAAGCGAAAGCGGCTCTTCCGTTCCGTCGGTATAGCGGGCAAAAAGCTCCATGCCCGTCGGGTCGAAGTCATCGCCGATATAATAGACGGTTTTGGTTTGAAGGGTTTTGAACCAAACGTCTTTGAAAACTTTTTCGGCGGGAATTTTGGCCGTGATAAGGTTTTCGGCCTTGGTGGTTTCGGTGAAATTGGGACTGACGGCGGGGGTTATGAGAAAATTGCCGTCCTCGATTTTAAACCCGTAGATCGCGGCCACGTCCTCTCCCGACGAAAGCGCGGTCAGGTCGGGGGAATAAACCTCAGAGGTCGTTTCGGTTTTCGGGTCGTATCTCATGATTTTTGCGGCGGTGTTATAGTATAAAAAACTGCCGTCGGTTGCAAGGCGGCTGTAATTCCCGGGGTAGTAGGCGCCGTTCTTTTTGCAAACCCAGCGGTCTGAAATGTCAAAAAGCTCCTCGGTCCCGCCGTGTTCGCTAAAACGGCACAGCTTTGCCGTATCGCCGCTTTTGTCGATGTAATAAATTTGCCCGCGGCAAAGCTCAAAGCCGGAATCCGAGTCCTGCCAAAAATAATTGTCATAGGTTGTGTCGGAGGGCTCGGAATTATAGTCGGAGGCGTTGTGAAGGGCCGCGCCGGCCGAACGGAATTTGGCGGTGGAGCACATGAAATTGGAATGTCTTGCCCTGCCGTCCACATCGGCAAGAGGGTCGTCCCAGGTGGCGTCGACATGATATTTTTTGCCGTTTATCGTGACGATGTTCCAGGCGTGCATAAGCGCCGACGACGACACCATGCGGCTGTCCACCCCGACCTTTGAAAGCAGGTAGCAATAGGTTTGGGCATAGCCCTCGCAAACGGCGGTTTTGTTTTTCAAAAGGCCGAAAATGTTGTGGTCGTCGTCCGAGCCGCGGTCGACATATTCGGTGTATTTGACTATTCTGTCGTGAATGAGGAGAGCCTTTTCAAGGTCGGTATAGCCGAAATTTTTTATGTCGGAAAGAAGTGCTTCTGCCGCCGCCTCACAGGTCTTAAGGTCGCTTTCATATTGCTCGGCCGTGCGGTTATAATAAATTATGATCTCGGCAAGGCTGCCGCCGGGATAATAGTTACAGGAAACCGACTGCACCTGAAAAAGCTCGGGGCGGCCGGGCGTTTTGTAAAGCAGCGAGCCTATGGTGCCGAGCACGGCACGGCTGTAGGGAATGGCGAGATCCTCGACGTAAGCGGTGCTTTCAAAGCTTTCGGCGGCGGTGTAGAGCCGATTGCGAAGCTCGTTGAATTTTTCCTCGGAAATGCCCAGCGCCTCGGCATAGCCGTCGTCAAAGGGCAGGCTGTAGTAAAGCTCCTCGGCGGCCTCCTCGGTCATGAGAACCCGCGGCGAACGCTCGGGCATTGCCGCCGCATAGGTATAAAACGCCACGGCGAAAACCGCGCAGAGCACAAGCGATATTGTCTTTTTCATGTTTCCCTCACTCCTCTTTTGTCATTACATATTATATATTATAACGAGGGGGCGGTCAATGCTATTTTTTTGTTGACTTTGGGGGGATTTTAGAGTATTATAAGTTAGCGGGAAAAAGCCCCGATTTCGGCTTTTGCCGCCATAAAGAACATAAAAGAGGTGAGCATTGTTTTGGAAAGCCCTGAAACGACCGTTCCGCGAAGTATCACGGCGGAAAACATACACACAGCAGCAAAACAAGCGCTCGTCCCCTCTCGTATTGCGCCCTTTTTGGGGTGATTTTTCGGATTTTGCGACAGCTTTTGTTTTGATGCTTTGTTGTCTTTCTGCCTAAAGAAATGAGGTATCAATATGGAAGCTGTTTTTTTTGACCAGTTAAATCAACTTTTAAACGACAACAAGCTCAGAGAGCTGCGCTCCACTCTTGTGGAAATGAACAGCGCCGACGTGGCCGAATTTATGGCCGATTTGCCCGAAGACAAGCTTATTCTTGTTTTCCGAATTCTGCCCAAGGACCTTGCCGCCGACGTTTTCTCCTATCTCGAAACCGAGACCCAGACCTCCATCGTCTCCTCCATAAACGACGTCGAGCTGGGACTTTTGGTGGAGGAGCTTTACGTTGACGACGCCGTCGACTTTCTTGAGGAGGTTCCCGCAAGCGTTGTCAAGCGCGTGCTTCAGAACGCAAGCCCCGAGCGCCGCAACATCATCAACAGATTTTTGAAATATCCCGAGAATTCCGCCGGCAGCGTCATGACCATTGAAATGGTGGAATTCCACAGCCGCATAAACGTTAAAGACGCGCTGAAAATCATAAGAGAGACCGGCGTTGACAAGGAAACCATATACACCTGCTATGTCATCGACGATTTTCGGCACCTTGTGGGCGTCATTCCGCTCAGACGCCTGCTCCTTTCCGACGAGCAGACCAAGATTTCCGACATCATCACCGACGAGGAGCACATCATTTCGGTGGGCACCCTTGACGACCAGGAGGTCGTGGCCGAAATCGCCCGAAAATACGACCTGCTGTCGGTTCCCGTTGTGGACAACGAAAACCGTCTTGTTGGCATTGTCACCATCGACGACATCGTCGACATCATCGAGGACGAGGCCACCGAGGACTTTGAAAAGATGGCCCTTTTGTCCCCTTCCGACGAGGAATATCTTAAAACGGGCGTGTTCACCCTTGCAAAACGCCGTATTCTGTGGCTTATGATACTTATGGTGTCGGCCACATTCACCGGAAAAATCATAGAAAATTATGAAAATATGCTTGCCGCCGTGGTGGGGCTGACCGCCTGCATACCCATGCTCATGGACACCGGCGGAAACGCGGGAAACCAGACCTCCACCCTGATAATCCGCGGTCTTGCTCTCGGAGAAATACATCTGACCGACTATTTCAAGGTGCTTTTCAAGGAGGTTCGGGTGGCGCTGCTTTGCGGCGTGGCTCTTGCCGTGGTCAACTTCGGCCGCATGGCGCTTTTGAACGGCGACGTTTCGGAAAATTTCAAGATGTATCTTGTGGTGTGCGCCGCCATGCTGTGCTCGGTTGTGGCCGCAAAATGTATCGGCTGTTCACTTCCCATGCTCGCAAAGCTCATTCACCTTGACCCCGCCCTCATGGCCGGGCCCATGATAACCACCATTGTCGACGCCCTGACCCTTATAATTTATTTCACCCTCGCCACCAATTTCCTGAATATATAGAAAATCGGCGCGGAAATTCTTTCACAAGACAAAAGTCCTATGGAAATTTTACATAGGACTTTTTCATTTTGGTGCAAAAAACTTGCAATGTGCATACAAATGTAGTATAATTAAGGATATTATCTTGGATACTTGTATCCTCATAAACTTTTCGGGAGAAAAAAACATGAATATATTAGCGTCACTTTTCGGAAATTACAGCAAGCGAGAGCTTAAAAAGGTCGAGCCGATAACCAAAAAGGTGCTTGAGCTTGACGAAAAATATTCGGCCATGGCCGACGAGGAGCTTAAAGGCCAGACGCAGGTGCTCAAAGACCGCCTTGCAAAGGGCGAGACCCTTGACGACATTCTGCCCGACGCCTTTGCCGTCTGCCGCGAGGCGGCCTGGCGAGTGCTTGAAATGAAGCATTTCCCGGTTCAGATAACCGGCGGTATCGTGCTTCATCAGGGACGTATCAGCGAAATGAAAACCGGTGAAGGCAAGACCCTTGTTGCCACCCTTCCCGCCTACCTCAACGCCCTTTCGGGCAAGGGGGTTCACATCGTCACCGTCAACGATTATCTTGCCCGCCGCGACTCGGAATGGATGGGAAAGGTCTATAAATATCTCGGCCTTTCGGTGGGTCTTATCGTCCACGGGCTCAGTAACGACGAGCGCAGAGCCGCCTATGCCGCCGACATAACCTACGGCACCAACAACGAGATGGGCTTTGACTATCTCCGCGACAACATGGTGGTTCAGCTTCAGAACAAGGTTCAGAGAGGCCACAATTTCGCCATCGTCGACGAGGTTGACTCGATACTTATCGACGAGGCCAGAACCCCTCTCATCATTTCGGGACAGGGGGAGAAATCCACCGACCTTTACGAGCGTGCCGACAAATTCGCCCGCACCCTTCGCATGACCAAAATCAAAGAGGTGGACACCAAGGAGGACATCGACGAGAAATATGACGGCGACTATATCGTCGACGAAAAGGCCAAAACCGCCACACTCACCCCCGAGGGCGTTAAAAAGGCCGAGAAATATTTCAACGTGGAAAACCTTTCCGACATGGAAAACAACACCCTTCTCCACCACATAAATCAGGCCATTAAGGCTCACGGCATCATGCATCTCGACGTCGACTATGTGGTCAAGGACGGCGAGGTCATAATTGTCGACGAGTTCACCGGACGTCTCATGTTCGGCCGCCGCTATAACGAAGGCCTTCACCAGGCAATCGAGGCCAAGGAAGGGGTTAAGGTTGAGCACGAGTCCAAAACCCTCGCCACCATCACCTTCCAGAATTATTTCCGACTTTACACCAAGCTTTCGGGTATGACCGGAACCGCCCTCACCGAGCAGGACGAATTCAACAGCATATATAATCTCGACATAATCGAAATTCCCACCAATAAGCCCCTTGCAAGAATTGACGAGCACGACTGGGTTTTCAAAACCGAGCAGGCCAAGTTCAACGCCGTCATAAACGAGATCATTGCCGCTCACGAAAAGGGTCAGCCCGTGCTTGTGGGCACCATTTCCATCGAAAAATCCGAAATGCTCAGCAAGCTGCTTTCCCGCAGGGGCATAAAGCACGAGGTGCTCAACGCCAAGTATCACGAAAAAGAAGCCCAGATAATCGCCCAGGCGGGTAAATTCGGCGCCGTCACCATCGCCACCAACATGGCCGGACGAGGCACCGACATCATGCTCGGAGGAAACGCCGAGTATCTCGCAAAATCCGACATGAGAAAGGCGGGCTTTGACGAGGAGCAGATAGACAACGCCACAAGCTACTATGAAACCGACGACGAAATCAAAAGAATTGAGGAATTATATAAGTATTTAGATA
>URYV01000109.1 GCA_900552285.1 uncultured Oscillospiraceae bacterium | reverse complement strand
AGACAATGCCGACGACAGAGATTGTGATACCAGCAACCTGCGCAGGCGTCAGATGATTTTTTACCATAATGCGTTGGATCAGCCCAGCCAGAACAGAGATGGCGGCATCGTATTCAAAATGCTCTTGCGGTGTTTTCTGCCGCTGATCGGCTGTGGTTAAATCGCAATTAAAATAAGGAGTTGGGTCGAACCGATTACATTTTCAAGCTTGGTATAATATTTGGAAAGAGAAGCGTTTTTTGCAGAAGAAATCGAATATACAACGTCGTCGGCCGTAACCTGCTTTCCGTCGGTAAACCTTGCCGAGGAATTAAGCGTGACGGTGCATTTGTTGCCGTCGGCCGTAATGTCGGAGGCAAGAACATAAACCGGCTCGAATTTGTCGTTGAGTCGTACAAGCCCGTCATACATAAGACGTGATATTTCCTGATTGCTCTTGGTCTTGGCCTCATAGGGACTCAGGGTGTCGTTTTGCACAAAGGCCATATTTATCTGCCCGCTTGCATGAAAAGGCTCGGCAGCGTCGGAAACGGTTTCGCCCTGCTCCCCCGTGGTTTTTGAACAGGAAAGCAGCAGACAAAGCGCCAAAAAAAGCGGCAAAATCCTGTAAAGCTTGTTTTTCATTTTACCGACTCCTTTCGACACAGCACACTTTCACTAATATAATGATAATAAATTATAACTCATCTCGTCGGAAAAATCAACCTTTTTGGCCAAATATGCGAAAACCGCCCTTCGGAAAGACTTCCGAAAGACGGCGTTTGTTAATCTTTTTCGTGGGTTCGGTCATATATCTGCTGAATTTCCGGCGGAAGAGCATTCGGTATCATTTCCTTAAGTCTGTCCTCGTTTCCGTCGACAACGGCGGTATCATAATACCAGCACTTGAATTTTATCATGTCAAGAGCCTGCTCAAGGTGGCTTATCCGGCACTCGATATTTTCCTTTTGACGTTCGAAAAGCTCACGGCGCTTTGAATAAGTCGAACTGCCCTGAGAGCACCACTCCATAAATTGCTTTATGTCCTTTATTTCAAGGCCGGATTTTTTTAAGCACTCGATTACCCTGAGGGTTTCAAGCTCTTTGTCGCTGAATTTTCTTATTCCCGAGACCCTCTCCATATTGGGAAAAAGTCCCTCCTTGTCATAATATCTCAAGGTGGAAACGGGAAGCCCGAACATCTCGGACACCCTGCCGATGCTGTAATACATAAAAAATCTCCTTGCCGCGCCTTGACTTAAAGCCAACTTTAGGGTATCATGATTATATCATACATTGCCGATTTTGTCAATTTCCTTTTGCGGATTGCTCAAATCAAGTAAAAAAGCACATACTAAATATAAAAATCGGGAGATGATTTCTTTGAAAAAAGCCGTTATATTTGACCTTGACGGACTGCTTGCCGACAGCGAAATTCCCACCTTTGAAATTTGCAGAAAAATGCTGCTGGAGTACGGAAAGGACATTACGCTTGCCGAATATATGCACACCTACTGCGGCAGAGTGGGCGTGAAAAACATGGAGCACATCGTGTCCCATTACGAGCTGCCCATAACCGTGCAGGAGGGTCTTTGTTATATCTCCGAGGCCGAAAAGGAGTATTTTGCCAAAGGAATACCGCTCAAACCCGGGGCAAAAAAGCTTTTGCGGTTTTTAAAGGAGAACGGAATAAAAGCCGTTCTCGCCACATCAAGCGTCAAAAGCCGCGCCGACACCATTCTTGAGCAAAACGGTATTTCCGATTACTTTTTCTCGGCGGTATACGGCTCGGACGTTAAAAACGGAAAGCCCGACCCTGAAATTTTTCTGACCGCCGCAAAAAAGGCAAATGCAAAGCCGGAGGACTGTCTTGTGCTTGAGGACAGCGAGGCGGGTATTTCGGCGGCTCATGCGGCCGATATAGATGTAATATGTATTCCCGATTTGAAGGTTCCCGACGAAAAATACCGAAAGCTGGCGGTCGCCACCCTAAAATCGCTCGACGAGGTCATCGGCAAACTTTCAAAGGCATAACAAAAGACATGGCTCTTAACGGGTCATGTCTTTTGTTGTTTTGCGTATATACCGTCACACCGCGGCGGTTTCCTTTTCCTGCTCCTCGCAAAGCTCGGAGGTGCAGTTGGGACAACGGGTGGCGTCGACGCTTATTTCGGTTTTGCAGAATGGGCAGACCTTTGTGGTCGGAGCCTCTTCCTCGACGGGTTTCTTTCTGAAATCTCTCAGATTGTTTATGCCTCTGACAAGAAGGAATATGACAAAGGCCATAATGAGGAAATTTATAACTTCGGTTATAAATGAGCCGTAGGCAAAAACCGTTGCGCCTGCGTCCTTAGCCGCCTGAAGGGAAGCGTATGTAGTTCCGCTCTCCACCCCGTCGGCAAGCTTGAGCACCAAAAACTGATCGGTAAAATTTATGCCGCCCGTGGCAAGCCCCACAAAAGGCATTATCAAATCGCTGACAAGAGATTTGACAATTCCCTGAAAGGCTCCGCCGATTATAACGCCGACAGCAAGGTCAATAACGCTGCCGCGGTTTATAAATTCGGCAAAGGAGGCAAAAAAGCCTTTTTTCTCTGACATTTTTAACACCTCTGAAATTTAATCGTCCGCATTTTTAAGCTCGCCCGAAGCAAGCTTTTGCTCCTCCTCGTCGGTACACATTCTCGCGACGACCACAAGGCGGGCGTCATCGGTGGCGGGATTTCCGGTGGGATATGTGCAGGTCGAAAGACTGATAAGCACGCTGTCCTCGGTAATCTGTTCGCCCGTATCATAGTATCGGCGGTCGGAAATTTCCTTGACATATGTGTCAAAGGCCTCTCCCTTATATTCGGGTTGGCGGTAATCGAAGGCATTGCCGTAATCGGTGGTCAAATCCACCGTGAAAACGGCATAAACCTTGAAACGATGCTTGGTCCAAAGGGTGTTGAAGGTGATGTAGGGATTTTTTTCGGCAAAGCTCTGATTTTTATATCTGTCGATACCGGCAAGCATTGTTCCGTTGGCCATGTGGTGACCGTAAACCGTGAGATTGTTGCTTGTCGACCTTGGACCGACATTGGCGCGGAAGTCGATGTAAAGTTCCCCCGCCTGAGAATAATTGTGGTCGAAATCATGATGAAGATAGAAGTTGACATCGGCCTCGCTCTGCCCGTCATAGGCCTTTTCCTTTCCGAGCATAACGATATTGTCGGTTTTGGTGCCGGGGATTTTCATCCAGCCGATGGAATCCTCGTTTTCACCATAATATTGCTTGAGCGTTTTGCCGTTGTAGACGGTGGTGTCGTCCATTTCGGGATCGGGCTCCGGCTCGGAAACCGCCGAAACGGGTTCCGGCTCCGGGTCCTTCTTTTTACAGGCCGAAAAGGAAAACAAAAGAGCCGCCGCCAAAAAAAGCGAAAAGAATCTTTTCATATTTTCACCCGAAAAAATTATTCCTCGGTTTCGTCCTCGTCGTCGACATACTCAAAGTTGAGCTCGGCTCCGCATTCGGGGCAGGTGATGATGTCGCCGTTTTCAAGAGCGTCGAGGTCAAGCTCAAACTCGGCTCCGCACTTGGGGCAAACGGCGCCGCCGTCGTCGCAGCAATCGCAATCGTCGTCACAGCAGCCGCAGTCGCAGTCGTCGCCGTAGAAATCCTGCTCGACGTTTCCGAGATCCTCGTCGATCTCGTCAACCTGAGCGGCGAGCTGGTCGACATAATCGTCAACGTCGGTCACATAGTCGGCAAGCTCGGAAAGAGCGTCGACCATGGCAAGAATAAGCTTATCCTTTTTATCGTCGGGATTAAGGTCAATGCTGTCGGCCATTCCCTTGATATAAGCCATTTTTTCAGTAACAGTCATGTTAATACCTCCGATTATGCGCGTTCCATATACTCGCCGGTGCGGGTATCGACGCGAATCATGTCGCCCTCATTGATGAAAATCGGAACGCGGATTTCGGCTCCGGTCTCGAGGGTGGCGGGCTTGGTAACGTTGGTGGCGGTATCGCCGCGCACGCCGGGTTCGGTAGCGGTTACCTGAAGCTCGACAAATGTGGGGGGCTCAACACCGAAAACCTTGCCCTTGTAGGAAAGCACGCGGCACATCATGTTCTCTTTAACAAACTTGAAGTTGTCGCCGAGCTCGGCCTTTCCGATGGGAACAAGCTCAAAGGTCTCCTGATCCATAAAATAGTAAAGATCGCCGTCGGAATAGGAATATTCCATTTCCTTGCGCTCGATGTAAGCGGTGGGGAATTTTGCGGTGGGGTTGAAGCTGGTTTCAACCACGGCGCCGGTAATAACGTTTTTATACTTGGTGCGGACAAAGGCGGCGCCCTTTCCGGGTTTTACGTGCTGAAACTCGATAACCTGATAAACTCCGCCGTCCATTTCGAATGTGACGCCGTTTCTGAAATCTCCTGCTGTAATCATTTAATATACCTCCGAAAAATGTTGATTGATTTTTATGCCTTGTCGGCGCAGCCGAGCACGCTCACAAGCTTATGAGCAACGACCTTCTCGATTTCTTCTCTTCCCTCTCCGAGGTATTGACGGGGGTCGAAGTGACCGGGATTTTCGGCAAAATGACGGCGAATTCCCGCGGTCATGGCAAGACGAAGGTCGGAGTCGATGTTGATTTTGCAAACGGCCATGGAAGAAGCCTTGCGAAGCATTTCCTCGGGAATACCGATGGCGTCGGGCATCTGTCCGCCGAATTTGTTGACGATTGCGATGTGCTCCTGAGAAACCGAGGAAGCGCCGTGAAGAACAATGGGGAATCCGGGAAGAAGCTCGGAAACCTTTTCAAGAATGTCGAAACGGAGCTGGGGTTTCTGACCGGGTTTGAATTTATATGCGCCGTGGCTTGTGCCGATGGCAATGGCAAGGGAATCCACACCCGTGCGTTTTACGAAATCAACTGCCTGATCGGGATCAGTGTAGGTTGCATGTGCCGCATCTACGTTAACCTCATCCTCAACGCCTGCCAGCTTGCCCAGCTCTGCCTCAACCACGATACCTCTTTCATGGGCGTATTCTACGATTTTCTTTGTCTGTGCCACGTTTTCCTCATACTCCAGATGGGAACCGTCAAACATGACAGATGTGAAACCGTATTCGATACAGTCTTTACATACTTCAAAATCAGAGCCGTGATCCAGATGCAGTGCAATATCCAGATCGGTTTCTTCGATTGCGGCATCCACCATTGCCTTCAGATATTTGGGATGTGCATACTTTAGCGCAGATTTGGAAACCTGCAGGATGACAGCGGAATTCTGCGCCTTTGCCGCAGCTACGACACCTTGGATGATTTCCATGTTATTGATGTTGAACGCACCGATGGCATAGCCGCCCTCAAATGCCTTTTCAAACATTTTTTTTGTTGTTACCAAAGCCATATAAAGACACCTCTCTTGAATTATTTTGGGTTTGCATTTAGCATTGCCTTATATTAGAATTATAATACGGTAATAGATTTGTGACAAGGCATTTGCACGGAAAAGATTGGGGGCATGGAAAAATGAAAGCAATTCTGGCGATTCTGACAGTTCTGGGGATAGACCTTTCCTCGAAGGTTTTGATATGAAAGATATTGGTAATGGTAAGACTG
>URYV01000108.1 GCA_900552285.1 uncultured Oscillospiraceae bacterium | reverse complement strand
GGGCAAATCGCTCTGTGGGATTCCAATTCCATTATCTTCTACAGATAAAATCACCGGCTGTTCAAAAAAAACTTGATGGATGTACTTGGATAATAGATGTTTATGTTAAAGATTACGATGGGTATATATCCTATGGATGCAACAAGGATTTTTGTAAATACGATGGATATAAAAAAGGTGTCGGAGATTTTCTTTGGTATATAGATTCATCGGAAACAATAGAATATACGCTCAAAGGACATTTTGAAAAAAATTATGGTCAATGAATTTGAGAGGAGAAAAGTATGCTGAATAAAATAATGAGCGGAGTTATGTCAATAGCTATGGTGATGACTTTCTCAAACTATGCTTCCGATAGAAACCAAGTGACGGCAAGTGCAGTAGAACAGGTGTCATATATATCGGAAAATGAGGCTGAGGCAATAGCAAACCGATGTGTACAAAATCAAATCGGTCAAATAGGGTGTAGGTGGAACGATACAACCCGCATATATGAAACGGTTCCTTTTTCGGATCCTTTCGGGAACACAAATTCATATTTGTTTAGGGTTATAACCGACGAAGAATTGATAGGATATATTTTTGTGGATGCATTCGGAGAAAATCCACACGTTCAGGCCTTTGGATACGATTGCGATTTTATGCTTGACAGTATGTATGAGCAAAACCATGATAAAAAAGTTGATAAATCGGACGAAATCATTTATAACAACGGATTTTCTTTCCTGACAAGAGAGGAAACGGGAGAATACAAGTCGGTGGTAACCGACGAAATTTTGGAGCAAACAGAAACAGAAATAAAAAAGGAGTATAAAGAAGAAAAAGAGGAAATAGCAAGGGAACAGGCAGGAGAGGTAAGTCCTTTGGCACAGGTGGTGTATACCAATAAGCACCTTGACGGGGTTTATTGGGATGATGACAAGAACAATTTTAATTTTGTTCCTTATACTATGATTAAGTTTGTTAATGAAAATCACTGCACACCGACTGCAGCCACAAACTTGGTGTATTATTGGGGAACCATAAAACCGGGAGGGCATTATGGATTGTGGAATGGCAGCGAAAGAGCGAGAAATCCGTCGGTGTCGGTTTTTTGTATGCTTTATGCGGCGATGAGAAGTGAATATGAAATAGGAACATATTTTAATCAAATCATTCCCGGATTGACTGCATTTTCACGAGCAAGGTATGATCTTATTGCGGGAAGCGGTTATCAGGAGGACGGGCTTTTAAACGGCGTTACTTGGAATTTTATAAAAAACAACGTTGATAAAAGTTATCCGGTACTTATAGGGACAAATAATGACAGTAAATATGGCAACCACTCCTTGTTGTGTGTTGGCTATCAAGAATGCAGCGACGGAAACTATTTAAGAGTTGCTGACGGGTGGTCGGCCACTATATCAAATTTCTACTATTTCAAGGGAAGTATAATTCATGCAAGTTATGTGAGGTGGTAACATGAAAAAATCAACCAAAATACTGATTTGCTGTGTTGCGGCTGCGGCCGTGATTTTCGGCGGCATTGCTTATGTTTTCCGCCCGCTGACCTTTGAGCAGGCGGTTGGAGGAATAAAGACCGAAAGCATCGAAAGAATCGAACTGCTTAACGGAACCACCGGCATTGTCAGCCAAACGATTGAGCCGGAGGACATTGAAGAAATATACGGGAAAATTGCGTCGGTAAAGCTTAGGGCTGCTCTGCCGGAAAAGCGGGCGGGCTGGAGCTACGGGATCCGTATATACGTCAAAAACACCGACGGATTTGTTTCCTATACCTGCAACTACGGATTTAATAAGTACGACGGGTATAAAGGAAACGTCAAGACGCTTATGTATTATATGGACGACACCGATGGCGTCGAATCGGTCATAGCCGAATACGGCGCAAAGCTTGCCTGAAAAGCATAAAGAAAAAGGAACCGTGCGGCGGTTCCTTTTTTGATTATTTTGTTGCGGTGAAGAAAAGACGGGGCATTTTTAAAATGATTTTTCCGTTTTGTCTCACCTTGAAATTTTCATCTGTGAGCGACAAAAGGTCGCAAAGAAAATCTTCACGCTCGGTTTTTGAAAGCAGGTCGAGATAGGGGCGAAGGCCGCTGCCCTTGTACCATTCGAGCACTCCGGCTGCCGACTCCACCGTGTGGTAATATACCGTTTCCCAAATGTCGAAACTCTCAAAACGAGCCGACAGCTCATCGTAATATTCCTCGGGGGAAAGGGCATGAAAATTCCTGACTTGCGAAAGCTTTTTCCATTTTCCGTCGGCCGTAAGACTGCCGAGCAGCCTGTAAAAATCCGCCCGCTCAGTGAGGGGGAGCTGAACGGCAAAAACGCCGCCCGCCGAAAGCTTTTCATAAACCGCGTCGAGCAGAGTCCTTTGCTCTTTTATCCAATGTATGCAGGCGTTGGAAAAAATAAGGTCAAAGCTTTGCTTGAATTTACCGAGCCCGTCGGGCATGAGGCATTTTGAAAATTCAAGTTCGGGATAACTGCTCTTTGCCTTTGCAAGCATGTCGTCGGATGAATCAAGGCCGATTATTCGGGCGTCTTTAAAGCTTTTTGCAAGCAGCGCCGTGCTGTTGCCCGGGCCGCAGCCCAGATCGGCGACGGTTTTCGGCTCAAGGTCGGAAATTCGGCTTATAAGGTCGGCGGAGGGTTTTGTGCGCTGGCTCTCGAATTTTAAATATTGAGCGCTGTTCCAATCTGACATAACATCACTTCCCGACAGAATTATAATACTGTCAAGGCTGTCCTTTGTTCTCAAAAGGAATAAAAACCAAAGCAAAAATCCGTCTCCCGATTTTCGGGAAACGGATTTTCTGTCTTTTCGGTCTTATTTAAGGCCGTTTTCGTAAGACTGGATCATCTTTTTGACCATCTGTCCGCCGATAGAACCGGCCTGCTTGGAGGTCAGGTCGCCGTTATAGCCCTGCTTAAGATTTACGCCGACTTCGCCGGCAGATTCCATCTTAAAGCGATTGAGAGCCTCGCGAGCCTCGGGAACGAGAGTCTTATTGCTCTTTGCCATCTTTAGCACTCCTTTACGGTATTTGCGTTTGCAAGATTATTGTGTGTTTGATTTATGATATTATCACAGAAAAATTTTGCCAAAACACACAATAAAATGACAATAATAAAGCACAAAATACCGCATAAGAAAAATATTTTTACAAAATATTGAAAAAACACTTGACAATTATTGACAAATAATGTATACTGCGAAACAAGGAGGTATGATTTATGAAAACCAAATTATTATCAATCATTCTATCAGCAGCAATCATGGCGGGTATGACCGCCGCAACGGGCGCGGTAAATGCCGAGCAGACCGACGGGGAGCATTATTACGGCCTTGTGCCGGATGATGAAAGCGTCATTCTTGAGCATTTGGAAAACGAGACGATAAACATAGGCAGAGCCGACGGTATAAACGCCACGTCGTCGCTGCCCTCTTCGGTGGATCTCAGCCAATCGTCCTATTTTCCGCCCATAACGTCTCAGGGGAACCGCGGCACCTGCACAGCTTTCGCAACAACCTATTATCAGTTCACCTATGAAATCAACAAATTAAATCACACATCGGCGAATTCCGACGGGAGTATTTATTCCCCCGAATGGACATTTTCATTCCTCGCCGTCGAAAACGGCGAAACCGGAATGGCCATGAGTACGGCTTACACAATACTCGAAAAGGCGGGCGGATGTACCCTTGCGGACATGCCCTACTTGTCCTATGAAGCAAACGGCGGGGCCACAAGTTGGAACACCGATTTCTCTCTTGCCGCAAAGGCAGCCGAAAAGAGGCTTGACAATTGGTACACAACAAATATCAACACCGCCGACACTCCCATAACAAGCCCGTCATCGGCATGTCTCGACAACGTCAAGAAAAAGCTCGTGAACGGATATATTTTGACCGTGGCGACCGATACCGATTATAACATTATGGAGTCATCTGAGTATGGGAAAATAATTGTCAGAGTCGGAAAGGCAAACAGCGGCCATGCTCTTACGGTCGTCGGCTATAACGACAATGTCTGCATAGATGTCAACGGCGACGGCACCATTTCTCCGTCCGAGCGCGGCGCATTCAAAATCGCAAATTCATGGGGCTCCGATTACGCAAACAACGGATATGTTTGGGTTCTTTACGACGCTTTGAACTCCGTTTCGCAAATAAGCGGAAATTGGCAGAACGCCTATCAAAGCACAAGAAAGCAGGCCTTCGGCTTGGGCGGTTCGGCAAACTATTTTTACATGATCACCGTTAAAAATGACACGCCCTACGTTTTCGGAAAGTTAAACGTATCATCGGACGATATGACCCAAATGAGCGTTTCCACGGGCATAAGCGGCGACGCCGTCAGAACCAAAAAGGAAACAAGCGTATTTAATTTTACGGGCAGAAGCGCCGCCTTCAGCGGAACCATAGCGTTTCCCCATTGCTCTCCCGAAAATCTCGATTTGGCCCTGTCGGACGGAAAGTGGACGGGCTATGTTCGGGAAAGAAATAATGATGACAAATCCCTGACCGTCAGAGGATACAGCCTTGTGGACAATTTGGGGAATGTTATCAAGGATTTCGGAACGCTCAACGATAACGTAAACGCCGATATATTTGAATATTCCGCCGATCTCAGCATAACCAAGGGCGACGTGGATTATGACGGCAGAATTACCGTGACCGACGCGCTGTTTGTAAATCAGAGCACCGTCGGCAAGGTGACGCCTTCCTATCTTCAGAATTATCTGGCCGATTACAACAACGACGGCGTTGTTAACGGCACCGACGTGTTGGCCATAATGCAGGCAGCAACCTAAACAAAAAAATTATAAAAAATATGACAAATTTTAGTTGACAACAATTGTATATTGCGTTAAAATACAATTGAGGTGATAATTATGAAATACAAAAAACAAATTTTGTCATTTGCTCTGGCGGCGCTTTTGGCAGTTTCGCCCGTTGCAGCCGAAACATACGGTACGCTTCCGGATGACGAGGACGTCCTTCAGGCTCACCTTGATCCCGGTCTTTGCGATGCCGACGGGGACGGCGGGGTTTCTTTGACCGACGCGCTGCTCACCCTTCAGTATGCCGCGGGAAAGAATATCGGATTAAAGGGGGAAAGGGCGGTATATCAAAACGTTCCGTTCTCGGCCGACGCCGACGGAGACGGCAGCGTTACCGTGACCGATTCTCTTGTTATTCTTCAAAAGGCGCTGGGCAAGGCGTCCGATGACAAAGTCAGGCTGCTTGAGACCGATGAGTTTACTGCCGGCCGCGCAGAGTATAAAAATGAAAAGGTCGGTACATTTATCGCCGAGAGCCGTGAGGAGCTTGTAAAATTCGGAGTTACGGACGAAAAATACAATGAGGAGTTTTTCGAAAATAACGTTGTACTCGGTTTTGCGCTTCCGTTTAAATCGGCCAAAGAGGTTGTCGGTTCGCAGGTTGTTATAAACGGCAAAAATATCCTTCTCGGATGCCGCTTTACCGACCAAGCGGTTCAGCAGAAAAACGTTATTTACTATGCCGTTGCCAAAGATTTGATTCCCGAGGATGCCGAAATTGCTGGCGGGATGCGAGTGCGCGTGGCAGCTGGCCGGGCGCGGCATCCCGGTGCGCC
>URYV01000107.1 GCA_900552285.1 uncultured Oscillospiraceae bacterium | reverse complement strand
AAAGCAAGCGCCACCACAAGACCTCCGAGGAAAAGCGAGCCGGTATCGCCCATAAAGACCTTGGCGGGCTTTAAATTCCAGCAAAGAAAACCGCAGCAGCCTCCGGCGGCGGCACAGGCAAGAACAGAAAGCGCCCTGTTTTGAAGTATTCCCGAAATTATCATGAAACATACCGAAACAACCATGGTAACCGAGCTTGCCAGCCCGTCTATTCCGTCGGTCAGATTAACGGCATTGACAAATCCGTATATGAAAAGCAGGGCAATCGGCCAATATATAAGTCCCGCGCCGTGAGAAACATCCACCGTACCCAAAAAAGGTATTTTCGTGAAGGTGTCTCCCGAAAGGGCAAGACAAGAAAGATATGCCGCAGCCACAAGAAGCTGAAGCAGGGTTTTTTGCCTCGGGGTAAGACCGAGATTGCGTTTTTTAACAACCTTGATATAATCGTCGATAAATCCGATAAAACCGAAAGACAGCGCCATTACCGCGCCTGCAATCATGCGGACGGTGAAAATTCTGTGCTGAGGGGTCGTGGAGGTCAGCTGGGCATAAAGACCGCTGTCGCCGCCCACGGCAAGTGCAAGAGTAAGCGTCAGCACAATTGACAGCACAATTCCGATTATAAACATTATACCGCCCATTGTGGGTGTGCCCTGCTTTGACTTGTGCCAGTTCGGGCCGATGTCAAGAATTGTCTGACCGAATTTAAGCTTGTGCAGAAAGGGAACGATTATAAAGCCCAAAAGAGCCGTTGCAAGAAAAGCCGTTCCCGCCGCAACAATCGAATATACTGTATCCATTTTTCAACATCCAATCAAAGTTTTTTAAGCGTGTCGGCCACAATCTCCCGTTCGTCGAGATGAATTGTTTTGTCCTTAAGGACCTGATATGTCTCATGGCCTTTTCCCGCAAGAAGAATCATGTCTCCGGGCTGCGCAGTCAAAATTGCGTGTTCAACGGCCTTTGCGCGGTCGGCAATGGCCTCGACGGGCACCTTGCTGTCCTTCATGCCTTCGAGAACGTCCTTTATAATTTCGTCCGGGTCCTCCGAACGGGGATTATCCGAGGTCACAATAACCTTGTCGGAATTTTCCTCGGCAAGCTTTCCCATAATGGGGCGTTTGGTCTTGTCGCGATCGCCTCCGCAGCCGAAAACGGTCACAAGACGGCCTTTTTTTACCTCGTTTAAGGTTTCCATTATGTTTAGCAGCCCGTCGGGAGTGTGGGCATAGTCGATAACGACGGTAAAATCGCGGTTTGTGGGAACGACCTCCGCGCGTCCCTTGACCTTGGGTCCGAGACAAAGCGCGTCGGTCACGCCTGCAAAAGGAAGTCCCAGCGCCACGGCACAGGTTCCGGCCGCAAGAGCATTGTAAACCGAAAATTCACCGGGGGTTTTAAATCTTACCCTTCCGATAACGCCGTCGCCCTTCATTTCAAAATCCACTCCGTCGACCCTGTGGCAGATGTTTTGAGCCTTGAAGGTAGTGTTGGCGCATTTCACCGAATAGGTGTAAACGTCGCAGTCGCAGGCTTCGATAATGTCCTCGGCATATTTATCGTCGGCATTGACAACAGCCTTTTCGCAAAGACTGAATATGCGTTTCTTGACATTCAGATAATTTTCCATTGTTTTATGATAGTCAAGATGATCCTGAGTCAGATTTGTGAAAACACAGGCCGCATAGGTAAGGCCGTAGACTCTTTTCATGTCAATGGCGTGGGAGGAAACCTCCATGACAACATAATCACAGTCGGCCGAAAGCATAAGAGAAAAAAGAGAATGAAGCTCATAAGGGTCGGGGGTCGTGTTTTTGGCGGGCAGCGTCTCGTCGCCTATCATGTTCTGAACGGTTCCAATAAGGCCGACCTTGTGCCCGAAATGCTCCAAAATGGATTTAAGAACGGTACAGGTGGTGGTTTTGCCGTTTGTTCCGGTCACACCGACGATTTTAAGCTTTTTTGCGGGATTTCCGAAAAAGGCGGCGCACATAAGCGCATAGGCCTTTCTTGTATCGTCCACAACAAGCTGGTTTTCAAGACCCACATCGTGTTCGCAGATAACAACCGCGGCTCCGTTTTGTGCGGCGGTCTTTGCAAATTTGTGTCCGTCGGCAGTCACGCCGTTTATACAGACAAAGGCGTCCCCCTTATCAACCTTTCGGGAATCCTTTTTTACATTTGAAATTTCAATATCGGCAAATTCAGTATTTGCGGCCTCAGCCAAAAGTTCTTTGAGTTTCATAAAAATCTCCTACCCTTTACCTTATTCTACCGTGTCGGAATAGCGGAAATACACCGTTATAACCGAACCGTATTCAACAGATGCGCCTGCGTCAACGCTTTGTTTATAGCACAGGGCGCCGCTTTGTTTGTCATCCTTTATTCCGTAGAAATTCACCGTCAAACCTGCGTTTTCGGCCGCATCCTTGGTTTGCGACGGAGACATTCCGTTAAAAGCGGGAACCGTAACGCTGCTTCCCGTGTCATCCTCGGTGGTGTAGAGCACAACACTTCCTCCGGCAGGTGTATTTGACCCCGCATACGGCGTTTGACGGAGCACGTTTTCCCCGTCGCCCTTTACGGTCGCCGAAAGTCCGACGGCCGAAAGCGCGTTTCTTGCCTGTTCCACCGTCATTCCCGCAACATTGGGAACGGTTTTGGTTATGGCTTCATATTCCGAATCGGAGTATTTGGCCTCCACGCCGAGATAAGGGAGAATGTCGCCCATTATGGACGCCGCAACGGGAGCCGAAACGACACTTCCGTAGTATGCTCCGGCACGGGGCTCATCCACAATGACGATTATCGCATATTCCGGGTCGTCGGCAGGCGCAAATCCGCAGAAGGATGCGACATAAAGCATGGTCCCCGATTCGTCCACCTTGTCGATTTTTTGAGAAGTACCGGTTTTTCCGCACATACGGTATCCCGCCACATAGGCATTTTTACCCGAGCCGTTTTCCACGACCGAATTTAGACATTGACTGATTATCTGAGAGGTCTCTGTGGAAATAACCTGACGCTGTTTCTCGGTTTCAAAGCTTTTTACGACGTTTCCGTTGCTGTCGAGAATTTCCTTGACAATGTGGGGCTTAACGTAATATCCTCCGTTTGCAACGGCGGCAACGGCGGTTATCATCTGCATGGGGGTAATTCTGAAGGTCTGACCGAATGACTCGGACGCAAGCTCGACAGGGCCCATTTTGTCGGCGGTATAGTAAACGCCGGTGGTCTCTCCGGGGAGGTCTATTCCCGTTTTCTGAGTGAATCCGAAGGCCTTGAAATAATTGTAGAAAAGCGTCGAACCGAGCCTCTGTCCTATCTCGATAAAGGCCGGGTTGCAGGAGTTTTCGAAAATATTTATAAAGGTCTGCGCTCCGTGGCCGGAAAGCTGATGACAGTTATATCTCGTTCCGGCAATAACAATATATCCGGGACAATTGAAGGACGAGCTCATGGTCGCCTTTTTTTCCTCCACCGCCGCCGAGCCGGTTATTATTTTGAAAACCGAACCGGGCTCATATGTATCGGTGATGGCCTTGTTTTTCCATTGAGCCTCCAAAAGCTCGGTGCGCTTTGCCGAAATTTCCTTTTGGTCGGCCGAGGACGCGGTAAGATCGTCGATGGTTTTTTTATCGGTATCGCTGTAAAGAGTGAAGGGTTCGTTGGGGTCAAAATCCGGCTTTGTGGCCATTCCCACGATTTCTCCCGTTTTGACGTTCATCACCACAGCACAGCCACGATTGGTTGCGCTGTTGGCCGTAACCGCCTCGTCAAGATATTTCTCGCAGATATGCTGAACATACTCGTCTATGGTGAGCTTAATCGAACCGCCCGGCGTGGCCTCAACCATGGTCTCATAGTTAAAAGGCATATCTCCGCCCTGAGCATTTTTGGACGCAACAAGCTTGCCGGGAACTCCCTCAAGCTCGGAATCATATTGATACTCTATTCCCGAAAGCCCCTGATTGTCGTCGCCCACAAAACCGAGGACGGTGGAGGCCATGCTGCCGTTAGGATAATATCTTTTGGTTGAGGACTCAAGACCGACTATCGAACCGACCTTGTTTTCGGTGACAAATTCCCTGACCTTGTCGGCCTCGGGCTGTTCGATTTTGGACTTCACCTTTTCATAAGCCGTGTTCTTTTGGGTCTGTTCATAGACCGAATCGGCGTCAAGCTCCAAAATCTCGGCAAGCCCGTCGGCAACGAGACGGGCTTTTTCTGTATCGTTATCAAAATTTTTCGGAACAATATAGACCGTCCAAACGGTGGCGCTTGTGGCAAGCACCTTGCCGTTGCAGTCGTAAATATCCCCTCTTTCAGCCTTGAGGGTCACGGTTTTAAGCTGCTGATCGGCGGCCTCGGTGGAATATTTTTTTCCGTGAATGACCATTATGTTAAAAAGGCTGACCCCGCAAACACCCACCAAGATTATCGAAAGGGCAACTGCAACGGCTATCATGCGGTTGCACATCTGCTTTGTGGGACTTTTTCTTGCCATGCTCGGTCACTCCTTTTTTCATATAATAAAGCTATGGGCGAACCGAACGTTCGCCCTTTCATTTTACACTAAAGTGTTCTACAAGTCAATTTATGTTCGAAAGTTACTTTTTATAACCTGTCAAAACAGATCGGCTATTTTTTGAAATATATTTTTGTTTTCCTCCGGAACCTCGACCGAATCCTCGTCGGTGACACTTATGTATCCCGTCTGACCCGCCGAGGCCTTTTGCATACCGTTTTCCTCGGCGACCTTTTCGATGTTATTAAAGGAAACAATGGAATTCAGCTCAACATTAAGACGGCTTTCCTCTTGCTTAAGAGAGGTTATGCTCTCGTTGGTTTTATGAAGCTCGAAAGACAGCTCGGAATTTTTTATCTGACCGTGTATCTGAACAATTATGAGCGCCATAATAACGGCGACAACGGCAGCGGCCTTGAGTCGGTTTTTCAGCTTGAGCGCAGCCTCTTCTCTCGCCCTTCTTTTCTGACCGGGAATTCTTACGACCTTCGCCTGCGGTTTTTTCGGCGCAAATCTTTCAAAATCATAAGCGGTGCTGTCGTAAAACCTGCTCAACCCTGTTTCCTTCTTTCTTTTAATTTATACGTCTGAGCGCTCTCAGTTTTGCACTTCTCGAGCGGGGATTTTGTTCAAGCTCGCCGTCGTCGGCGGTTTTGGGAGAACGGAAAACAAGTTCTCCGAAAGGCACCTTTCCGCACACGCAAACCGGGAAATCCGGCGGACAGGTGCAGCCCTTGCAAAGCTCGGCAAATTTTCTTTTAACCATTCTGTCCTCCAGCGAGTGGAAGGTGATGACCGCAAGAATGCCGCCTTTTTTAAGCGATGCGGCGGCTCCGTCAAGTCCCTTTGACAGATTGTCAAGCTCGCCGTTGACGGCGATACGCAGAGCCTGAAAGCTCTGTCTCGCGGGGTGTCCCTTGCGTTTTGCCTTTGCGGGAACGGCCGAGGAAATAATTTCGGAAAGCCGACCCGTGGTCAGAATCGGGGATTTTTCCCTTTCTCTCACAATGGCCGAGGCGATGTTTCTGGCGAATTTCTCTTCGCCGTATTCAAATAATATCTTTGATATTTCGTCCGCCGAAAGATTGTTTACGAGATCTGCGGCGGTTGTTCCCGATTTGCTCATTCT
>URYV01000106.1 GCA_900552285.1 uncultured Oscillospiraceae bacterium | reverse complement strand
AAACCCTGCGCTTGCAGGCAGAATCGTGCTTATGACGTCGTTTGCAAATGCGATGGGCTTAAAGCTCGCATTGTCTTTATTTAAGAACTTGAGCTCGAGCATTTCTTCGGTCAAAAGCTCTTCGTTTTTTATGACGTCGCCGCCACTATGACCTCCCGGAGGAGGCGGAGGGGGCATAAACATTTTACATTCTCCTTTCCTGTGCGTCGAGAGACAGCGCTCTGCTTTGGAGCTGCTGCAGCTTGAAGTATATTCCCTCAAGAGCCATCAGCTGCTCGTGGGTTCCCTGCTCAACCGCACGTCCGCCGTCAAGCACAACCAGCTTGTCGGCATTTTTCAGGGTGGAAAGGCGATGGGCAATGGAAATTGTGGTTCTGTTTTTCGAAAGCCGATCGAGGGCAAGCTGAATGTTGCGCTCGGTGGCGGTGTCGACGGCGGCGGTGGCCTCGTCGAGAATAAGTATTTTCGGGTCGGCAAGAATGGCTCTCGCAAGGGAAAGGCGCTGCCGCTCTCCGCCCGAAAGCTGACGGCCGCCCGAACCTATGAGCGTGTCGTAGCCGTCGGGGAATTTGCATATAAAGCCGTGGGCTCCCGCCGCTGCCGCAGCGGCAAGAATTTCTTCCTTTGACGCGCCGGGCTTGGCATAGGCGATGTTCTCTGCCACCGAGCCCATAAATATATAGCTTTCCTGAGAGACCATGGCAACGGTCCCCTTAAGACTGTCAAAGGTCAGATCCTTAAGGTCGTGACCGTCTATAAGCACCTGCCCGCTGTCGGGGTCGTAAAGACGGGAAATGAGACTGACAAGGGTGGATTTTCCCATGCCGGAGCGGCCGACTATGCCGAGCATTTCCCCCGCCTCGACCTTAAGAGAAATGTTGTGAAGAACGGGGTGTCCCTTTTCATAGGAAAAGGTCACGTCCCGAAGTTCCACCTCGCCCTTGGGGTTTTCAAGGGAAAGAGCGTCGGGCTTTTCGGTGACGTCGGGTTTGGCGTCGATAATTTCAAAAATACGCTGAGAGGCGTTCATGGAGGAAGCAACCATGCGGAAAACGTTCGACATAAAGTCAAGGGGTCCCGCAAGACTCGCCACATAGGCTATAAACGTGGCAAGCACGCCGTAGGACATACGGGTGTCGGTTCCCGTGAGTATAAGATAGGCGCCTATTCCCCACACGCCCAGCTGCATAACGCTCTGAACCGAGGTGTAAACCGCATTATATCGGTTTTCGTATTTGACTATGTCGACCTCGGTTTTGCCCGCAAAAGCGTTTTTGTTTTCGAAGTTTCTTATCGCCTGTTCTTCCTTACCGAAGGCCTTTATGACGCGCACGCCCGTGAGACTGTCGTTAAGGGTTGAATTCATTGATCGTTCGGCGCGGTGGCGCTTGCCGTAGAAATGCCACAGCCGCGGATGCAGCTTGACGCTTATAACCACAAGAAGCGGAGTGAGAACAAGGGTCATGACCGCCATCTGCCAATTGAGCGCCACCATGAAAATCACCGTGAGAACAACGTTTGCCAAATTCCCCACGATTGCGGGAAGAATGTCGAGGAAAAGCCCCGTCACCTCGTTGGCGTCGCTCATAACCCTTGTCATAAGCGAACCCGTCGTGCGGTTTGTGAAAAATCGCATGGACAGGTTTTTAAGCGAGGCGAAAATGTCGCTTTTTATGCTTCGAACCACCCTCGGCACGATTTTGGCCACAATGACGTTTTGCACAATGGTCAGCAGCAGATTAAGAATTCTTACCGCCGCAAAGGCAATACACATGAGCACAAGCAGCGAGAAAAAATCGCCCTTTGCAAGGCTCCAAAAGCCCGTAAAATCAGATTTTTTCCCGAGCACGTCGTCAAAATAGACCGTTCCCGAAAGATACGGCAGCA
The DNA here is from genome assembly GCA_900552285.1 of uncultured Oscillospiraceae bacterium. GTDB lineage: Bacteria > Bacillota > Clostridia > Oscillospirales > Acutalibacteraceae > UMGS1484. Next base: position 3,815 of record URYV01000106.1, on the reverse strand, counting down.
GCGAATTTGCCCCCGCCGACACAAGAAATGTCAAAACAAGCAGCACGATTGCCGCCTTGTAATTTTTAAAATAGGACATGGTGCGGAAGAAAAGACTCCTCGTGTCGGTGCACTTGGGGCAGATCCTCCGTTCTCTGTCTATGTAAGGGCTTCCGCACTTTTCGCAAAACTCGGGATTTTCCTTTTCCTTATAGAAATCCTCGGGAAGGGCCTTTCCGCTTTTGAGAATTTCGAAGCCTTCGCAGAATTTTCTCGCTCCCGCGCCCGCTCCCGCCGAAAACACGGCAAGACGGCGGCAAATACCGTCAATTTCCCCGCAAAGCAAAACTCCCGCCGCAAGATCGACGGTAAACAGTCTTTCTATGCTTTCCATGGGTATTTTTTCGATTTCAAGCTCGTTTTCCGAAGGATAGTCATAGTTTTCCCTGTGGGGATAGCCCGCAAAGGTTTTTACCCCCGTGAATTTCGGAAGATAAACCGCCGAAAGCTCGCGGCCGTCGAACAAAAACCAGCTTTCTCTGAATTCGCAGTCGACGTCCATGTCGCCGCTCGTAAACATGACGCAGCCGTCGGCGTCAAGTCCCGCTTTTTTGAGCAGTTTATTTATTTTTTTATCAGCCTTTTTTGAAAATGCCACTTTTTTCTCCTTTAAAGGGTCGTCAAATCAAATAATCGGTTTATTTTACCACACTTTAAAGAAAATTGCAATAAAAGCCCCCGTGGCAATATCTGTCTGCCGCGGGGGTCGAAATGCTTGTTTATGCCCTCTTTTATGCCGAAAGAACGGTTCCGTCGGCAAGGGTCACGGTGTGTCCGTTAAAATTGATCGTTCCGTTGTTTGTGAGGGAGGTCAGGGTGCAGTCGCCGGTGAGATTCCAGACGGCGCCGCTTTCGACGGTTACGACGGCGTTGTTCGAAACGGCCGAACCGCCCTGCGCGTTTTCGGTGATGTTGATCATTCCGGTGAAAACGCTGCCTGCCGAAAGGGTCATGTCAAGGGTGGAAATACTGTCAACCTCGATAACGCCCGAAAGTGTTTGGTTTTCGGCCTTAAAAGTCACCTGAGCGCCGTTTTGTCCGGCCGTTCCCCAACCCTTGGAGGCCGAGTTTCCGCTGACGACAAGCAGCCGTCCCGAGGTGTCGTTGTTTTTAAGGGTGACCTCCGAAAGGGTAAGATTGCAGGTGGTGTTGGTGATATAGACCATATCGCCGTTGTTTGATTCAAGGCTTCCGCCCGTCATCGTGAAGGAGGAGGTTCCCACATCGGCGTCACCCGACATGGACTGATAAATCATAACGTTGTGCACGTTTTCATCCGAGCTTGAGCCCTTTGTGTCGCTCATGTTTCCGTAGACCGTGCAGTTTTCAAGGGTTACCGAATTCTTTCCTTCCACCACGACCGCCTCGGAATTGTTGGCGGTGAGTGACGCGTTTTTCACCGTGATATTTGCGGTGGAATAAACTGCGGGGGAATTATATCCGTTCGACTCATAGCTTCCCGAATCGACGTTGACCGTTCCGCCGCCCCTGTCCGAACGTATGGCGGCAGAGGAGTTGCCCGAGGTTTTTACGGTCAGATTTGTTGCGTTGGTAGTCGCTCCGCCGGTGGTCTGAATTCCGCCGGAATTATCGGCAGAGGTGGTTATTTTCGAATCGGAAATGTTGACGGTTGTTCCGTTTCCGTAGCTGAAAACGCCGTTGCCGTTCTGAGCCGAAGAATTAACCGTTGCGTTTTTGATTGTGACGATTGCGCCGTTTGTTGCAAGCAGTGCGGCGTTGACTCCGTAGAAATCGCCGTTTTCGGTGTCGGAGCTTGCTCCGGCGGATTTTTCCACCGTAATGCCGTCGAGAGTGACTGTTGCCCCGTCAATTCTCAAGGCGTTTTCATCGTCTCCGGAGGAGAGATAGGTGCTGCCCGAAAAGCTTCCGTCCTCGGTCAGCGTGTTGGCGCTGTCACCCTGCGTTACAGCCGTCGAGCCGCCGAATCCCTGTCCGCCGCCTGCGGGCGCAGAGCCGGAAGAGGTATAGACCTCGGCTTTTTCGGCCGTATTTTTGCTGCCGTAGGTAACCGTGAGGTAATCGCCCTCGGCAAGGTCGCTCACATCAATGCTTTGGCTGTCTTTGGTGATCTCGGCGTTTTTCAGGTCGACGGTAAGGCTTTCGCCGCTTTCGGTAAAGACGATGTTTCCGCCCTGTCCGCCTTGAGGCGCAGCGTTCTGTGTGCCGTTTGCGTCATTGTCGGGTTTTTCGGGAGGCTGTCCGTTTTGTTCCGAAGAATTATCTCCGCTCGGCATTTCGGGCGGTGTTCCTCCCTGCCCGCCGCCCTGTTCGCTCTCGGAAATTTCGCCCAGCGAAAGGGTGATCTTCGTGCCGTCTATACCGGTCACCTTTCCGGTAACCGAGGTTCCCGAGCGGTCGGTGCCGCCGCGAGGACTTTACACCAACCGTCATTTCCTTCGGCGATTTAAAGCTCAACATAAGCTCGGGGCTGCTCAGCTGCGGCACAAATTCGGTCCGCCTTTCGGGACGGGAATTTCAGGTCATGGAAATGTTCATGCGCCGCCCGAACACCGTGCTGTCGGCCGACCTTATTATGGAGCGCGTGTGGGGCTGGGACAGCGAAGCCGAAATAAACGTGGTTTGGGTTCACATTTCAAATCTCCGCAAAAAACTGAAATCCGTCGGTTCGGCGGTGTCGATATATGCCAACCGAGGTCTGGGATATGTTTTGGAGGAACGGCATGATTAAAAAGCTGCGTAAAAAGTTTATTATAATCGCAACCCTGTCGGTGGCGCTTGCCATGATTCTTTTAAGCGTTATCGTTAATGCGGCCGATTTTATCTCCACCGACAAAAATCTCGGCGACACGCTGACCATGATATATCAAAATCAAGGCACGATACCCACAAACCGAACCGTTCCTCCCGGCGGACCCTCAAACCCTCCCGGCGGGCACTTCAACACGGAAACGCCCTTTTCCACAAGATATTTTGTGCTCCGCTATAAGGACGACGGCACCCTCGTCATGTCAAACATGGAAAACATCGCCGCCGTCACCGAAGACGACATCGGCGAATATCTTGACATTGCGGTGCGGCACGGAGAAGGTTTCGGATATACAAGCGGATACAATTACAAATACTATATCGTCAAAAACGGCGACGACAAAAACATGGTTATTTTTCTCGACTGTCAAAACGAAATGCGGTCGGTAAAGACCATTCTTTGGTTGTCGGCCGCCGCCACAGTTTTTTGCGTTGCCCTCGCATATCTGGGTATTGTGCTTTTTTCAAAAAAAGCCGTCGACCCGGTGGTCAAGGCAAACGAGCGGCAAAAGCAATTTATAACCGACGCAAGCCACGAGCTCAAAACGCCCATAACCGTTATAAACACCTCGCTGACCGTGCTCGAAATGGATGTGGGCAAGCAAAAGTGGATAGACAAGGCGCTTTACCAGACCGACAAGCTGAAAAAGCTTGTGGACTCGCTTGTTTCCCTTGCAAAGGCCGACGAAGGCGGTCAGCCGGTCATGTCGGATTTTGACATTTCCTCGGCGGCAAGAGAGGCTGTCGACTCCTTTTGCGATTTTGCGGCCGAGCGGGGTCACAAAATAAACGCCGACATTAAGGACGGGATAACATACCGCGTACGCGGGCAGCATCGGCACCCTGTCGGTGGCCGCTGTCCTGATGTATCAGGCGGCATGGAGTGCTTTGAGCATTGCGGTCTGCGCCCTGAAACAGCATAACTGAGAGATATTCTCAAAATAAATAGGAATTATTCTTGATTTCAATTCGGAACTCTGGTCTTTGAG
>URYV01000105.1 GCA_900552285.1 uncultured Oscillospiraceae bacterium | reverse complement strand
GTTGAAATTTTTAAAGTCAAGCTCGGTCAGGCGTTCCTTTATCTTTTCGATTATATTGTTTATAAACTCGGTTCGCTCGGTCTTGCGCTCGTCCAAATTGCCGAGGATTTCGGCATAGGCCACCGGGTCAAGCTGGCGGATACAAAGATCCTCAAGCTCTTCCTTTATCCCTCTGATACCGAGGCGGTGGGCAATGGGAGCATAAACCTCAAGCGTTTCCTTGGAAATGTCAAGCCGCTTTTGAGGATTGTGGCTTTCGATCGTCCGCATATTGTGCAGTCGGTCGGCAAGCTTGATAATGATTACCCGCACATCCTCCGACATGGCGAGAAACATTTTTCTTAAATTTTCGGCCTGCTGCTCCTCTCTTGAATAATAAGGGATTTTACCGAGCTTTGTGACACCGTCCACAAGCTTTGCAACCTCGGAGCCGAAAAGCTGTTCCACCGTTTCATAGGTCACTTCGGTGTCCTCGATTATGTCATGAAGAAGGGCGGCCACAATCGACTGATTGTCCATACCCAGTCCCACAAGAATCAGGGCGACATTTATTGGGTGCTCGATATAGGGCTCTCCCGAATGTCTGAACTGGCCGTCGTGATATTCGGTGGCAAAATCGAGAGCCTTTTTTATCAGCTTTTGATCGTATTTATCATTTTCGGCAACAGCCTTTAAAAGATCATTACGCTTGGATTTATATTCAGCCATTTAAAATCCTGTCCTTTAGCTTTTTTATGATTAAGGAATTGTCAAAATTGTTTTTCTGCATCTTGTCCGCAAGGGTAATTACACAGTTCTTTCCGTCATAATCCCTTGTTATGAAACCGAATTCGGTCATAACGTCAAGACATATCATCATTTTGCCGAAGCTCGGACGAAAGCCGAGTCGGTACCAAAGCATTTCATAAGAAAATCTAAATCCGCTGTGACCGCGCAGATAACGGAAAACCTCCGCCATATCCTCTCTCGTCGGCAGAATTTTCTCGGCCTGCTCCGCTGAAAGCCCGCCTGCGGAGACAAACTTTTCATAAATGCTCCTGTCGCCGAAAAAGGCGTCCTCATCCTCTCCCGACGGCCTTATATCCTTGACAAGAACGGTAATGCCTCTCGTTCCCTTGTATACGTTTTCCTTGAGATTTACGGCAACGTCAACCTTATCGCCCGCACGGAACGGAAAGTCCTTCATGGACTGTCCGAATTTAAGACAAACAAGAAGCAAATCATCTCTTTTAAGGGTGATTTTCAAGGTGTTTCCCTTGGCTCCGAGAGGATGAACGGCATAAACCGTCATTCCCATAAGCCCGAAAATCGGCTCGGCGTTTCCGCAGCCGTAGGGAGCAAGGCACTCGGTTGCGTCAAGAGTGTTAAGCGTGGCGCCGAGGGGATTCAATCTGCAGTCAAGAGTTATCGTCGGAACGGGCAGCATTTCAAGCTCACAGGCATATTTGTTTATGGCTTTTTCAAATTCACCGATTTTATCGGTGCAAACGGTCAGTCCCGCAGCCATTTTATGCCCTCCGAGCTGAATAAGCGTATCTGAGCAGCTGCTCAATCCTTCAAACAGATCAAACCCTTCAATACTCCTTGCCGAGCCGCGGGCAATATCGCCTTCGACCGACAAAACCGCAGTCGGCTTTCCGAAACGCTCGACAAGCTTTGCCGCGACAATTCCGAGCACTCCGTTGTGCCAACCTTCACCGTAAACCACAATGAAATTATTGTCATAAAGCCTTTTTTCTATTATCTGTTTGACGGCACTTTCTGTTATGCCGCTTTCGGTGGACTTGCGGAGATCGTTTTCGTCATATATTTCCTTGGCAAGCTCGGCGGCGCGCTCGGAGTCATTTTCAATAAGAAGCTCGAAAGCGCGAATACTGTTTCCCATACGTCCCGCGGCATTTATGCGGGGGGCAATTGTGAAAGCAATGTTGGTGGCGTCGATTTTTTTGTCTCCGATAGCCGTCAGCTTTATAAGCTCGCACAGCCCCGGTCTTTTTCTGCGGTTGAGAACCGACAGACCGGCCTTTACAATAGCGCGGTTTTCCGAAAGCAGCGGAACCATATCCGCCACCGTACCGAGCGCCGCAAGATCGCCGAATTTTTCAAGCATATCCTCGCAAGGGCAGCGTTCAAGAGCGCACACAAGCATATACGCAACGCCGACTCCCGCATAGTCGCGGAATTCACAAAATGAATCGGGCAAATGGGCGTCTACAATCGCCTCGGCCCTCGGCAGCCTTTCGCCGGGCAGGTGGTGGTCGGTCACCACCGTGTCTATTCCGAGACTTTTGGCATAATCTATTTCTTCGGCGGCGCTTATTCCGTTGTCCACCGTCACAATAAGCTTAACTCCGCTTTCGTGCAGTTCGTCGACGGTGTCGTTATGCAGTCCGTAGCCGCTTTCGAGGCGTTTCGGAATACTGCAGACAACATCATATCCGTTATCCTTCAGATATGTATATAAAATGGCAGAGGCAGTCACACCGTCGGCGTCATAATCCCCGCAAACGGCAATTCTTTCCTTATTTTGTTTGGCTTGTTCGATTCTTTCGACGGCCTTTTCCATATCGGGAAGATCGAAGGGGTCGGAAAAATACAGCTCATCGGTCAAAAATTCGTCGATGTCCACCGGGTCGGTCATGCCGCGGGAAAGCAAAATAAGCGACACAAGCTGATTTATTCCGCATTCCTCGGCAAGCTCTTTCGCAAGAGCCTTATCGGCGTTTTTGACTATCCATTTCTTGCGCGCCAAAACTACACCTCATACAAGTAAAATTTAGAATTATTATATCACAAAACGGTCAATATGTCTATAAGTCAAAGTGTTATATACCGAATTTTTTTAAGACATTAAATAAAAAATCGCCTTGGCAAAAAGCCAAAGCGAAAGATTTTATTTATCATCCAAAGTGAAAACACCCTGTTCGAGACAGGACTGAGCCGCCAAAAGCACTCCCATTCCCGCGCTGTGGAAATTCAGACCGCCCTGCATCCAAACGGCGAAGGGCTCGCGAAGCGGCGCGTCGGAGGAAAGTTCTATGGAAGCTCCGAGATGAAAGGCTCCCGCCGCCATGATAACTTTGCAGTCATATCCGGGCATATCGGAAGGCTCGGGAGTGACAAAAGAATCAACGGGCGCACCCTTTTGCATGCCCTTGCAAAACGCGATAAGAGCGTCCTCCCTTTCGAGACGGACGACCTGAATGATGTCGGCTCTTTTTTCGTTTTGAGTCGGAGTCACCGAAAATCCGAGACGGGAAAAAAGTCCCGCGGCAAATGCGGCGGTCTTTAAGGCCTCTCCGGTGACGTGGGGAGCGTTGAAAATTCCCATAAAAAGCTCCTTGGAATGGCCGAGGGTTGCTCCAAGCTCCTTTCCCACTCCCGGTGCGTTAAGTCTGTTGGCGCAAAGCTCCACAAGGTCGGCTCTGCCCGCAATATATCCGCCGGTCGGAGCAATTCCGCCGCCGGGATTTTTTATAAGCGAACCTGCAATAAGGTCGGCTCCCACCGAAAGGGGCTCTCTCTTTTCCACAAACTCGCCGTAGCAGTTGTCAACCATAATAACGGCCTTTTTATCCACCTCTCGAACGGCTTTGACGATTTTTTCAATGTCAGAAACAAAAAGCGAAGGGCGCAGCGAATAGCCTCTTGAACGCTGTATGTATACCATCTTGACCGGCTGCTTTTCAAGCCTTGTTTTTATGGCGTCAAGATCTGGTCTTTCGTCTTTAAGGTCGATTTGCTCATATTTTACGCCGAATTCTTTAAGAGAACCGGGCGCATCCTTTATTCCGAAAGCAAATTGAATGGTGTCATAGGGAGTCCCCGTAACACAAAGTACGGTATCTCCCGGGCGAAGCACTCCGAAAAGTGCAACGGTCAGGGTGTGGGTTCCCGAAACAAAATTGTGGCGGATAAGCGAATCCTCCGCGCCCATTGCGTCGGCGAAAACGCGCTCAAGGGTTTCCCTTCCCCTGTCGTCATATCCGTATCCCGTCGAGGCGGCAAAATGCGACTCGCTCACGCCGTTTTTGATAAAAGCGGACAGCATTTTTTGCTGGTTATACTCGGTTGTTTCGTCTATTTCGGCAAAAATCGTCTTAAGCTCGTTTCTCACCTCATCGGCAATGGCGTCGAGACGCTTGTCCACTGAAAAAAACTTGTTCATTTTCATTCTCCAAATTTATATTTTTCGCAAAAAAGCCTTGCAATGCTCTTTGCGCTTTCGAGATCGGTTTTGTCGGCCGTCTCGTTTGCAGTTCCGAAGTTTCTGACAGGAAGCAGTACAGGCAGAACCCTCATCCCTCCGCCCGAGGTTTGAAGCACCTCGGCAGCCGTTTGAAGGCCGCATGCCTTCATTTGCTGCAGCTTGATTCCGTTTTGTTCGGCAATTTCAAAAATGCCGTTATAATATTCACGGTCAAAAAAGATGTTTTTGCCCTTAAAGGCAACCGCCGCGCCTTTTCCCAAAAAACAGCCGGCCTTTTGCTCGTCCTTTGAGACGCAGTCAAGGCTTTCGGCCGCCGAAAAGACAATTGCCGATGAATAGTTTTTTCCGAAGGCCGCCGCCTTTGCACCCGCAAATCCCGCTTCGTTTTTAACCGCAAAAAGAAAATCCGCAGAAAATTCCGTGTTGTTTATGAGATAAATAAGCACGGCGCAGGAAAAAAGCCTTGAAAGCCCCTTGCAGCAAAATCTATCTTGCCCGAATTCACGCAATTCTGACATTAAAGCGGCGCAGTCCCCGCCTTTAACATACCTTTCGGTCTGTTTCTTTGTGTCGCAGCCTATGTCAACCGTCATGTCGGAAATGTTCGGAATTTTTCCGAGATTTTCTCCCGACAGAAGATGAGGCGGAACACATTCGACCGTTCCGAAAACTCCGCCGAAACTGACTCTTTTTCCGAAAACGGACTCGGGCTTAATGCCGCCGATTGCGTCAAACTTTATTCTTCCGTTTGATTTTATCGACGTTGCAATGATTCCGGGCTCGTCCATGTGAGCCGCAAGAAGAAGAGAATTATCCCTTCCTCTCGAATAAACAAGGTTTCCGAGCCTATCCTCAAAAAGGCGTATGTCGGCTGTTATCATTTCCTTGATTTTTTCGGCAAATTTTTGCTCGCTGCCCGTAACCGAATCGATGTGCGACAGCTCTTTTATTATGTCAAAAAGCCCGTTCATTTTTCAATCCCTCCCGACATAACATAATCAAAAATAAGCTGTGCCGTCATTTCAATATCCGAAAAATCCACCGTTTCGACGGGAGTGTGCATACTTCTCAAGGGTATCGACACAAGGCCGCAGGGCACCCCGCAAACCGCCGAAAAAATATTGTCTGCATTTGTGTATGTGCGTCCGCCGCACACGTCCCGCATATAATCATAGCCTCTCTTTTCGGCAAGGGAACAAAGCTTTGATGTTATTTTCCCCGACAAAATCGGCGAAAATCCAATTTGCGGACCTTTGCCGAGCTTTTGGCATTTTTCTTCGTCAACGCCGGTGTTATCGCCGAATCCGACGTCCACGGCGATTGCCTCGTCGGGACGGAGAAGGTTTGTTCCGGTCAACGCGCCCATACCGCCGATTTCTTCAAATTGACTGAAAAGAAAAGCGGCGTTTACGGGAATTTCTCCCGCATTTTTTATTTTGGGAAGAACCACAAACGGTTCCTTTGTCATAACTTCCATATGTTCCGGTGCATAGTCATTTACAAAATCAATACTCTCTTCAAGACTTTCAGTTATAATA
>URYV01000104.1 GCA_900552285.1 uncultured Oscillospiraceae bacterium | reverse complement strand
ACAATTTCCATATGCTTCAAAATAAAATATTCTATTTCTGATACCGCATGTTACACTCCTGGTGCCGGAAAGGGCACACAGGCCGCAGTTATCTGCGACTATCTTAAAATCCCAACAATTTCCACGGGTAACATTATCCGTGCTGCGCTGAAAAGCTCGGACAAAAGCTCCATGTGAGTCGGGAAAATATCGGGGGCAATTATGGTGTATTCTTTTTTCATTTGTTTGGTAAAGTCAAGCGACATTGCTTCACCTTCTAAAGTTTATTCTAAGATAAGTATAAAATCATAAACCTTCTGCTCGCCGTCTATCTCATAAAGCTCGAGAGAGGGAAAACGGCGCATTGCCATACGGCGAAAGCTTTGCTTTTCATCATCTGAAGCGTCGCTGCCGTAAATTGCAATAAGTATTTCATGATCGTCGGCGTCGAGATTTTCAAGGCATTTTTCCGCAGCATCGATTTTGTTTTCGGAGGCGGAAAGCATTGTCTTTCCCGAAAAGCCGATATAATCGTCTTTCTTTATGTCAAGACCGCCGAGGCTCGTATCTCTGACGGATTTTGTCACCATTCCGGTAACGACTCCGTACATCGAGCTTTGCATATCGGTGAGAATTGTTTCGGGATCGTCGCAATCATAGCTGAGCATTGTAAGCGCTGCATATCCCTCGCCGATGTTCTCGCTTTCGGCGACATAAACAGCCGATTTTTTATAAAGCTCGGCGGCCTGCTTTGCCGCAAGCACGATATTTCCGTTGTTGGGAAGCACAAAAATGTTGTCGGCGTTGACCTTGTCAAAGGCCTCGATAAAATCTTCTGCGGAAGGATTTTGGCATTGCCCGCCGAATATGACATAGTCGGCGCCGAGTTCCTCAAAGGTTTTCTTTATGCCCTGTCCCGTCGCAACGGTTACGGTTGCATACTTTTTTCTGCTCACCTCTGGAGCGGTTTCTCCGAGCTTTTTGTCATGATCGCTGTGCTGAAGGGTCATGTTTTCGATTTTCACGGTCAAAAACTCGCCGTACTGCTGAAAATGTTCAAGCACCTTTCCGGGAGTGAGCGTATGTACATGAACCTTGACGGCCGTACCGTTTTTAAACGCCACCACCGAATCTCCGACCGTATTTAGCCATTTTATCATATCTTCAACCGAAAGTCCATCGATATTTACCTTGAAATTTTGCAGACGAAGCAAAAATTCGGTGCAATATCCGTATGTCATGACGCTGTTTTCGTCAAAAAGGCTGAGGTCAAGTCCGTCCTTTTGTTCGACGGAAATTTCCGTCGCCTCGGGCTGCTCGCCCCTCACGGTTTTCATGATACCGTCCATTATGTAATAAAGACCCGCTCCGTCGCTGTCGATAACGCCGGCCTCTTTCAAAACCGAAAGAAGCTCGGGAGTCCTTTTTAGGGAGGCGCACAGCTCATTATAATAATCGTTTCCGAAGCTTTCAAGCGTACTGTTTTCGTTTATTCGGGACGCGGCATAGTCGGCCGCCTCTCTCGCAACCGTCAGAATGGTTCCCTCGGTGGGATTTGCCACAGCCGAATATGCGCTGTCCACTCCGCTTTTAAGAGCCGCCGCCATATCGCCGACGGTGGCCTCCTTTTTGTCCTCAAGACCCTTGGCAACGCCGTAGAAAAGACGGGAAAGGATAACTCCCGAGTTTCCTCTTGCGCTGAGAAGCATTCCGTCGGCGAGAATGGATGCAGCCTCGTAAATAGAGTTTCCGCCGTATCCCTCAAGGTCGGAAAGACCGCCCCTTATGGTTCGGCTCATGTTTTCGCCGGTATCTCCGTCGGGAATGGGGAAGACGTTAAGGTCGTCCACCGTTTTGGAATTCTGCTGAAGATTTGCGGCGCCGCCGCTTAACAGCTTTTTAAATGTCTGTCCGTCGAGAGTTGCTGACTGCATGATTTCACCCCTCAAAAGTAACTTCCTTACCGAATCCGAAAATCGCCAGCGCCTCGGGTCCGATGGACGCTCCGATAATCGGTCCTATGTATCCTATATGCACTTCTTTGCAGGGTATTCTTTCTTTGATAAGCTCGGCAAGTTTTACAGCCTCGGTCTCGCAATCGGCGTGAGCGACATATACGCATTGTTCCTCCGGTTCGACGATCGACTCCTTGAGAAGATTTACAAGCTCCTCAAGAGAAGCTTTTCTGCCCTTTACCTTTTTGATAGGTGTCTGGTTTCCGACCTTATCCGAAATAATAATAGGCTTAACACCGAGAAGGTTTCCGAAAAATGCGGACGATGCCTTTACTCGGCCGCTGCGTTTGAGACAGTCAAGGGTATGTACCGTGCAGTATTCATTGACAAAATTGCGCTTTTCGCTCACCTTATCGGCGATTTCCTTTGCCGAAAGACCTTCGTCTCTCATTTTTGCCGCCTCAATTGCAAGCATACCTTCGCCGACGCAGGCGTTAAGCGAATCAATACAATAAATTTCGGCGTCGGGATATTTTTCGGCAAGCTCTTTGGCCACAACAATACCGGTGTTGACAGAGCTTGACTGCTTAAGAGAACAGCCGATATAAACAATATCAAAGCCTTTTTCAAGATAAAGAGTAAATCCGCGGCGAAACTCCTCAACGGGAACCTGCGCCGTCAGCACGCGGCCGCCCTCTCTCATAATGTCATACAGCTCTCTCGGGGAATAGTATTCCCAATCAAGGCTTGCCGACTGCTCTTTATCCTCATAAACGGTTTTCATTCTCAAATAATCAATATCATATTTTTCTCTGAGTCCGGCGTCGAGATCGCAGCAGGAATCGGAAAGAATTTTTACGGGTCTCATATTTTTTCTCCTTTGTCTGTGTTGATTTACTTAATTGTTATTATTTTTATCGTCAAAATAATAATCCTCTTCAACATAAACGTCGGGATGTTGATTTTTGACGATTTTTACCGAAGTGACAACCGTGCAGATATTAACGGCGCTTTCAAAAAGAAGAGTTATACCGAGCAGAACAGCCATAACGTCGGCTGCCTCGGAGGGACGGAAAACAAGAATAAGTCCCCAAACGGCGGCAATGACCGAAAGCGCAAATATCAGCCACCATTGATTTATACCGAATTTTTTGGCGTCGAGGGCGGTCTGAATGTTAAACAGGCTGCTTATAAGAACCGACAGACCGAAAACAACGCAAATAAAGCTTGCAAGATTTCCGGGATGGATAAGCATGATTATTCCGAGAATTATAAGAAGTATTCCGAAGGGCATATCATACTGAAAGGCAAGACGGTAAAGGTCCTTGGAAAAATAGCCCACAAGCTTTACCCCTCCGAACAGAATGAGAAGTATTCCGCATATAACCCCCAAAGCGTTTACCGAAAATGTCGGCCATGCGATAAGCACAATGCCGAGAACTGCAAGAAGAATCGAAACGGCGATATATCCCGTTTTTGCAACGCGCATGGGAGCCACCGACCTCATTTTAAATTCATGCATATATATGCTCCTTTCAAGATATAAGTGATTTACGATTATATTATACTCGGCACCGCTTTGATTAAAACTGTCAATGAATCGGCAATGTCACATTTTTGTGCATTTTATCGAAAATGTTCGAAAATGCCCCTCGGAGCCGAAAACTTAAACGCCGGCAGCCGAGAGGCACAGAATTATTTTAAATATTATTTTTTATGCTGTTCGACAAATCTGTCAAGAAGCTCCCTGCACATGCGCGACAGACGGTGGAAGTCCTCGGTATAATCGTCCTTCATGCCCTCGCTTATCCAATCTATGCAGGCGCCTATAAGGGTGCATTTCGTGAATTTTATGACCGCGTTTCGCTGGTCGTCGGAAATATTCAAATCCGATGTGAGAATTTTAATGTGTTCGGTCACGGCATATCCGCAGGCTTTGACAAGAAAATCGTCGTATATTTCCCGCCCGAGCGACTGATAAACATGAAGCACGGCCTTTTTGTTTTCAAGAGCATATTTAAAAATAACGTCGACGCAGTCCTCAAGGCTGTCAAAGGTCGAATGATTTTTAATAAGCTCGTCGGCTTGGTCGGCAACAATGCTGTTAAGCAGGGTTGGAATGTCCTCAAAATAATAGTAAAAGGTGTTTCTGCTGACCCCGCAGCGGTCAACAATATCTTTCACGCTTATTTTGCTTAAAGGCTTTTGATTGAGAAGCTCGGCAAAGGTTTTCTTTATTTCACGCTTTGTAAAATTAGCCATTACCCGGTTTCTCCTCCTCACGCTTAAACTTTACAATTATTATATATTAAGGCTATGCCGAATTCAACCGTAAAAAAATGTAATTGATTTGGTCAAGAAAGGTCAAGAAGTTCATAAATTATTAACAAACAATTCACGGAATGGTATTGACAATAAGGTCAGGCGGTGGTAAATTATACTTACGTTAGCACTCCGAGGTAATGAGTGCTAAACACATGGGAGGTGAATCAAGTGGAACTCAGCGAAAGAAAAAAGCTCGTTCTGTCAAACATTGTCGAGCAGTACATTGCCACCGGCGCTCCCGTCGGCTCAAAAGCCGTGTGCAGTGCCCTTGATTCGGCCTGTTCTTCCGCAACGGTGCGAAATGAAATGAGTGAGCTCATTGAGCTCGGCTTTCTTGTTCAGCCACACACCTCGGCGGGCCGTATTCCTTCCAACAAGGGCTTTCGTTTCTATGTAAGCAGCCTTATGAAGAAATATAAGCTTTCCGACCGCGACAAACAGTTTATTGACAATGCGCTTCCCCAATACGTCGACAATCCCGACGATTTTATGGTCAAGGCGGGAACGGTGCTTGCAAACATTACCCGCTGCGCCGCCGTTACCACCGTTCCGGTGGACAAGGATGCGGCTCTTTCAAAGGTCGAGGTCATCCCAATGGGAAGGGGAATCCTGCTTTTGGCGGTTCTCACCTCGTCGGGAATGATAAAGAACAGGGTTTGCCATTGCGATGTAAGCATAACATCCGACGACGCCGATCTTTTCGTAAAGGTAATCAACAAGGCGTTTTCCGGCAAAAAGCTTTGTAACATCACCCCGGCACAGGTTCAGACCCTTGCCCCTATGCTCGGTGACAAAATGCTTGCCCTTTCCTCGGTGCTTAACGGCTTTTTCCTGACGGTTCAGGATTTTGTCGACATAAAATACCGCTTTGAGGGAGAAACAAATCTGCTTTTCCGCGGAGACATGACAGAGGAAAATCTTTTAAATATTCTCGGCTTTTTAAGCAGAAAGGAATCGCTCTCTCAGATACTTAAAAGAGTGGGCGAAAAAACCGAGGTACTTATCGGTGAGGAAACCGACGAAGAGGCGCTTTCGTCCGCAGCCATCATTTCGGCAGGATATGCGGGCAGCTCTCACATGATTGGAAAGATAGCAATAATCGGCCCCACAAGGCTTGATTATTTTCACTATATCCCCAGCATAGAATATTTTGCTTCGGCAATCGAAAAAATACTTTTGAAAAATATTTAAGAGGTGTGAATTTTGAAAGAAAAAAAGCAGCATACCGAAAAGGAAACGGATTCGGTTAAGGAGACAAAAACCGAGAAAACCGAACAAAAGGCCGAGCAGGCCGAAAAGACCGATGAAAATCTTGAAAAAATCGAAAAGCTGGAAAACGAGCTTAAGGAACAGAAAGACCTTTACCTGAGGCTTGCCGCCGAGTATGACAATTATAAAAAGCGTACAAAGCGGGAAACCGAGCGCATCGGCGTGGACACCCGTGCCGAGGTTACACCCCAGCTTTGGCACCGCCATCATCAGCCGCCTGCTGGAGGCCGAGGGC
>URYV01000103.1 GCA_900552285.1 uncultured Oscillospiraceae bacterium | reverse complement strand
AAAAGCGAGTTCACGGCAAAAATAACCCTTGATAAGGACAACCTTGTGTTTTTCAGCGTGCCCTTTGAGGAGGGCTGGTCGGCCGAGGTGGACGGAAAGCCGGTCGACATCGAAAAGGTCAATGTGGGCTTTATGGCGGTCAAGGTGTCGGGCGACGGCACCGAGCACACCATTCACTTCACCTACCGCACCCCGGGCTTTAAGCCGGGAATTGTGATTTCCTGCGCGGCGGTGCTGCTCTTTGCCGCATATTTTGTCATTTATAAAAAGAAGTTTTCTCCCGGTTTCAAGGATTGCGTCGGCTCATCTCTTGACGAGCAAAAGGAGCTTGACGTCATGTCCTTTTCAAGAGAAACGGGGGAGGGAGCCGCCGACGCGCCGCCGGCCGAAAATGACGGGCAAAACGCCCCCGAAATCGGCGGACCGAGACCCCTTTTCGGTGATAGTCCCATGCCTAAAGCCGATGAAAACGGCGGTGAAACAAAGGAAATTTCTCCCGCCGAAAGCGATGAACCCAAAAATATATTTATAAAAAAGAATGAAAGGAACGATTGATATGCCCATTCTTTATGTTGTGCTTCCCTGCTATAACGAGGAGGCCGTGCTTCCCGAAACCACCAGGAGACTGACCGAAAAGCTGAGTTCCATGATAAGCTCGGGTGTGTGCGACGAAAAAAGCCGTATCCTTTATGTGGACGACGGCAGTAAGGACAAAACATGGGAGCTTATCGAGAAATTCCACGGAGAAAATCATCTCGTTTGCGGGGTCAAGCTTGCCCACAACCGCGGCCACCAAAACGCCCTCCTTTCGGGGCTTATGACCGCCAAGGAGCATTGCGACTGCGCCGCCTCCATGGACGCCGACCTTCAGGACGACATAAACGTGCTCGACGGATTTATGGAAAAATTCGCCGAGGGCTGCGACGTGGTATACGGTGTTCGCAGCAAGCGCACCACCGACACCGCCTTTAAGCGCTCGACGGCTCAGGGCTACTATAAATTCATGAAAAAGCTGGGCGTCGACCTTGTTTACAATCACGCCGACTGCCGCCTTATGTCTAAAAGAGCCCTTGAGGCGCTGTCCGATTATAAAGAGGTCAATCTCTTTCTGCGCGGAATCGTGCCCCACATCGGCTTTAAAAGCGATATTGTCTATTTCGAGCGTGCCGAGCGCTTTGCCGGCGAGTCCAAATATCCTCTCAAAAAAATGCTGGCCTTTGCCTTTGACGGCATAACCTCCTTCAGCGTCAAGCCCTTAAAGCTCATAACCTCTCTCGGCATTTTCTTTACCGTGCTGTCGGCTCTCGGGCTGATTGCCGAGCTAATTGTTTCGCTGTGCGGCGTTGCGGTGGCATCCTGGCTGCTTGCCGTCAGCTTTGTGTGGCTGCTTGGCGGAATTCAGCTTATTTGTCTCGGCGTTGCCGGTCAGTATGTGGGCAAGATCTATTCCGAGGTCAAGGCCCGCCCGAGATTTTTGGTGGAAAAATTCCTCGGCGACTGATTTTAAAAATAACAAAGCCTGCCCTCGGTTTTGCCGAAGGCAGGCTTTTTGATTTGTCTGATGTTCAGTTGTCGAAATCCTCAAAGAAATTTTTGACCACCCGTTCATAACCCGCGCGGTCGGTAACATAGCTCATGGCGTGGTCGGCGCCGGGCACAAGGAACAGCCGTTTCTGACTTTTGCAGGCGGCATAGTTTTTGAATGTCATGTCCACAGGAACAAAGTGATCGTCCATGCCGTGAATGAAAAGAATGGGAACGGTGGCGTTTTTCATGGCGTCGATGGTGGAATATTCGTCGGCCGACATATCAATTTTCATTTTGCATATGAGATTTGCCATTTTTCCCTTAAGGCCGAAGGGCAGATGAAGATTGCGCTCGGTAACGTGCCGCCAAATCTCATAAGGCGAGGTAAATCCGCAGTCGGCAATTATGCCGTGAACCTCCTTTGGCAGGTCAAAGCCCGCCGTCATGAGCACGGTGGCCGCTCCCATGGAAACTCCCGCAAGATAAATCGGCAGCGTTCCCGAAGTTGCTTTTCTTACAAAATCTATCCAGGACAGGCAGTCAAACCGCTCCACAAGTCCGAAACCCATGCTGTCGCCGCCGCTGGAATTTTGTCCTCTCTGCTCGGCAAAAAGAACGCTGCAATCGTTTTCAAGGAAAAACTCGGCGCAGGTCCCGAAATCCTTTTTCCAGGAGGAACGCCATCCGTGCATGGCGATAACGACTCTCTTGTCGCCCTCCTTGTGATACCAATGTCCTTTGAGCTTTATACCGTCGGCGGCGGTTATTTCCACGTCCTCGTGGGGCATCGCCTCAAGCTCATCCCCCTTTTTGAGGGCGCTTTCGATTTTCTCGGGATCGGTTCCCGAGCCGGAAATGAGATTGTCGGAATTTTTCATGACCCTCGGCATGTCGCGGTCGAGAGCCGTGTCAACGAGTATTTTTGTTACGGTGAATGCCGCTGCCCCCGCAACTGCCGCCGTTCCTGCGAGAAAACCCGCTGCTTTAAGTGCTTTTTTGCTCATATTATCGCTCCTTTAATTTTTCGTCGCTTTTATTGTTTCCGTTTTCCACCCGTTTATAAATGCTTTCCATGCGCGCGTCGAGTCTTGCGCTGCGGCTTGCACAGTCGAGAAGATCGGCCTCCATTTGGCTTGTCATTTCATAATCCTTTTTATATCTGATTTTATGCTCGAGAGAAGCCCACCAATCCATGGATATTGTGCGGAACTGAACCTCCACCTTCATGGGTTTTTTCTGATTGTGAAGAAAAATCGGGATTTCCACAATAAGGTGCAGGCTGCGATAGCCGTTTTTCTTGGGATTTTTTATATAGTCCTTCTTTTGAATAAGGGTAATGTCGTCCTGCCGCAAAAAGGCCTCGGCGAGCTCGTATATGTCGGAAGGGAAGGAGCATATTACCCGAACGCCCGCAATGTCGTTGATGTTTTGCTCGATTGCCTCCACCGTGAAGGGCAAATTTTTGCGCTCCATTTTTTCCATAATGCTTTCGGGGGATTTAAGGCGGCTTTTGACCGTTTCGATGGGATTGCGGTCATATTCGAGAGAAAGTTCTTCATTGAGCACGTTGAATTTTGTCGTGACCTCCATTATGGCGCATTTGTAATAGGCCATAAGCTCTTGATAGGGGCGGGCTCTCGTTTTGGCATAGGTCTGAACCTCTTTTGAGGACAGACGGGATAAAATAAGCTGTTCAAGCTTGTCCTTTTTATTGTGAACCATCGTACATACCTCGTTACGTTATGACCTTATTATACATTTTCAGCCGCTTTTTTACAATGGACAGATTAAGTCGGTTGTACAAAATACATACAAAAACGCTCCTTTGCGCAAAGGAATAAAACATAAATTTATAAACTTTTAAAATTTCCTGTTGACATAAGACCGAAATAATGGGATAATATAGAGAGTTGTAAGAAGGATGTTTTTTTATGCGAGTCATTACCGGCAGCGCCCGGGGAAGAAATCTCAAAACCCTTGACGGTCTTGAAACCCGTCCCACGACCCAAAAGACAAAGGAAGCGCTTTTCAGCGTTATTCAGTTTGACATCGAGGGTCGAAGCGTGCTCGACCTTTTCGCCGGAAGCGGCCAGCTCGGTATCGAGGCCTTGAGCCGCGGCGGGAAAAATGCCGTTTTTGTCGACAGCTCCAAAAGGGCCGTTTCGGTAATAAAGGAAAATATCGCTCTTGCGGGGTTCGAGCAAAATTCGGCGGTTTTTTGCCGCGAATGGAGACTTTTTGTAGCCTCCTGCCGTGAAAAATTCGGCATCATATTTCTCGACCCGCCCTATAAAAAAGGCATTTTAAAGGACGCCCTTCCCGCTGTTTGTCCGCTTCTCGAAACGGGCGGAATAGTGCTTTGCGAACACGACGCGTCTGACGAAATGCCGCCTCTTCCCGAATATATGTCCCTTTTCAGACAGAAAAAATACGGAAGAATTGCCTTGAGTTTTTACAGAAAGGAAATTGAAAAGGCTTGAAGGAAATAACCGCTGTTTGTCCCGGAAGTTTTGACCCAATGACCATGGGACACTACGATATAATTGCCCGCGCCGCCAAGATGTTCACAAGGGTCATTGTGCTTGTGGTGCCGAATGTGGCAAAATCTCCCACCTTTTCCCTTGAGGAGCGTGTGGAGCTCATAAAAAAGTCCATAGGCGGTCTCGAAAACGTCGAGGTCGACTGTTTTGACGGTCTGCTTGCCGACTATATTAAAAAGGTCGGAGCGGGCGCCATTGTCAAGGGTCTGCGCGCTGTATCTGATTTCGAATATGAATTTCAGATGGCGCTTACCAATAAAAAGCTCTGCCCCGAGGCGGAAACCGTTTTCCTCACCGCCAAGGCCGAGAATATGTATCTGAGTTCATCCATTGTCAAGCAAATCGGCAGCATGAACGGAGATATAAGGGAATTTGTTCCCGCTGAAATTTACGACGATATTATTTTAAGGCTGAAAGGAAGATAAAAATGAACGTTGAAGAATTGCTGGATCAGTTAGACGATATTATGGAAAAGGGCTGGAGCTTTCCGGGCGGCCGCCGCGTTATCGAGGTGGAAAAGCTTCGCGAGCTGATTGACGACATCCGTCTCAATATGCCCAACGAAATCAAGCAGGCCAAGAGCATTGTCTCCGACCGTGCCGACATCATCACCACCGCCAAAAAAGAGGCCGAGGGCATTGTCCGCAGCGCCGAGGAGCGCGCCCGCGCCATTGTGGCTCAGGAGGAAATCACCAAAATGGCTCAGGCCAAGGCTCACGAAATAGTGTCCCAGGCTCAGACCAAGAGCCGCGACATGAGAAAGGCGGCTCAGGACTTCGTGGACGACATTATGCGCCGTTCCGACGAGGAGCTGACCCAAAATCTTTCCGAGCTTCGCAAGACCAGAGCCTCGCTCAAGCAGAACATTCCCTCGGTCAAAGCCGAGGAGCAGAAATAATTTTTCTCAAAAATCAAGGCCGTGAAACATTAAAGTCTCACGGCCTTTTTTTGTTGCCTTTCGCTCCGGAAATCAGTCATTTTTAATGGCGGTGTAAATTTTTTCGCAAATTTTTTCGTCGGCCTTTATGTCAAACTTTCTTGCGAACATACATCCGCAGCTCATAAGCTCGTCAAAATCTCCCGATTTGAAAACATAGGGGTTTCCTCTTTTCCAGTCCACATAGCGCATGTTTGAAATACATTCGTCGGAAAAACAGGGCCTGTAAAGGTTGTTTTTAAAGTCGGAGGCCATGAGAACCGTCTGCAAAAAGAGCTCGTCGGCGCAAAAGCTTTTGGAAAAATATTTTTTGATAAAATCCTTTTTCGACAGCAAATATTTCGCAAAGCCGTCGGTTATTGAAAACCAATTTGCGCCGCAGTAGGGGACGATACCCGCCTTTTTAAAGCGGTTTACCCCCAGCCTCCGCTGAAGAGCAAGCAAAAGGTCGTCCGCCTTTTTATAAAAATTGTTTTGCCTTCCCGCCTTTTCGTGAAAGGGGTGGTAAAGGCTTGCCCGCTCGGCGGTGGAGGGACGCAGGTTAAACTCCTCGGTGCAGAAATGGACAAATTCCTTTCCGCCGCTTTGCTCGAAAAATTCGTATATTTCCTTTGCGGGCTTAAGGGGCATGTCGGCTCCCGAAATAAGATGGAAGTAGGAATAATCGCCCTTTGCGGCCTTTTCAAGAAGCGCCAGCTCGGTTTCGATTCCGCTGTATCCGCCCCAAACCGTGTCGCGGCTTAAGAAAAATAAAGTTATAAATATAATAACTGA
>URYV01000102.1 GCA_900552285.1 uncultured Oscillospiraceae bacterium | reverse complement strand
ATATGAACAAACTGTAAACTATTAGCACTCTACTACTTAGAGTGCTAACTGATAACTCAGGCGCTTGACCGAGAAGTCGGCGTCCTTCCTCACCTGTGCCGAAATTCCCGAAGTTTCGTCGGTCACCGTTTTATAAGCGCTTGTCAGGCGGATAACGCTTGTGTGTACGCGGACGTTTCGGTAGTAGATAAAGATCTGTCCGTCACGAATAAGCCACGCGGGGCCGTCGAAGGCATAATCTCCCTTATAGGTGTCGTGAAGAAGATAGGGCAGCTTTTCCCAATTTATCATGTCCTTTGAACGGGCAAATTTATGTCCCCAGTTCGACCCGCCGAAATCGTAGTAATACCGCCCCTCAACGCCGAGGTCGTCGCCGAGATTGCGGTTTATCTTGCCGCCGTCGGTGGATATTTCGTAGACCATATAACACCATCCGTCATAGTAGATAACGTCCCTCCGCCCGCAGGTTCCGCAGTCGGGGTCGTCGGGATTGTTTGAGGTTTCTATGACCGGGTGGTCGACCATGGTGAGATTCATGATGTCGGTACCGTAGGCCACGCCGATTTGGCAGTCCTTTTTGGCGCGCCCGAAGCCGTGAAAGGTCATATACCACATATCTCCGACCTTGTAAAGATCGGGAGTGCCGATGTTGTAATTTTGCCAGTCGAGAGAGCGGTCATGAGTCAGAATGACGCCTTTTTTGTCGAAATGCACCCCGTCGGTGGAAGTGGCAAGAGCGATATTGGCGCCGTCGTCGGTTTCGGGAAGTGCCTCATAGGTGACATAAAAGACCCCGTCCTCATACCACACCCCCGCAAATGCGGCCATGAGGCGGTCGAAGGGGGCGTCGGCGTCGATAACCACGCCCTTATCCTCAAAATGAACTCCGTCGGTCGAGGTGGCAAGTCCCACGGTAGATTTTCCGTCCTTGCCCTTTATATAATAGCTGTAAAGAACGCCGTCGACCCACACGAAATCGGGAAAATGCATACCGAAATATCCCCCGAGATCGTCAAGCTCGGGGATTTCCTCCTCAAAGGTTTTTCCGGTGAAAAGTCCCTCCAAAAGAGAGCCCTCCTCGGCAGTTATTTCCTCCTTGTTGGAATAGCCCTGTGCCGACAGGGCGCAGCAAAGCAGCATTGAAATCACAACGGTAAACGCGACAAGTCTTTTCATTGTTTCACCTTTTTCCTTTTTTGAAAAATTATATTCCCCTAAAGTCGGGTTAAGTCAAGATTTCACCCGTCATTTCTCTTTTTTGCACAAAAGGCAATATTTATATTTGGTAAAACCGTCGAAAAAAGGGTCGGACGGTGTTGCATTTGGGCGGCACGTTTGGTATTATGTAGATATTGAATTTACGTCGGGCGGCCCTTTTTGCAAAATTCGGCCGTCGGCTTCGGGAGTTTTGTTTTTGGAAAAGCGCAGTATGTTTTTTAAAGGAGTAAGGCACGGCGTGCCTATTTTTTTGGGTTATCTTTCGGTTTCCTTCGGATTCGGGATACTTGCCGTCAAAAGCGGCATTTCGGCCTTTTTCGCCACACTCATTTCGCTGACCAATCTGACCTCGGCGGGTCAGGCGGCGGGCGTGCTGATAATCGCCTCGGGAGGAACGCTTATCGAAATGATCTTGACCCAAGCCGTCATAAACATCCGCTATTCGCTCATGGCTATTTCCCTTTCCCAGCGACTTTCCCCCGATTTTTCCACCGGAAAACGGCTTGTGCTTTCCTACGGCATAACCGACGAGATATTTGCCGTGGCCGCCTCCCAGCCCTTTCTCATAACCCCCGAATACATGGCGGGACTTATTTCGGTGTCCACCGTCGGCTGGTGTCTCGGCACGGCCCTCGGCGCCGTTTCGGGAAGTCTTATGCCCGAGGTCATCACAAACGCCATGGGTATACTTTTATACGGAATGTTTTTGGCAATAATAATACCTGCAGCCCGCAAGGAGCTTAAAATTCTCACGGTTGTCGCAATTGCGGCGGGAATAAGCCTTGTTTTTCATTTCTTCATCCCGTCGGTGGACGGCGGATTTTCCATAATAATAAGCGCCGTTGCGGCGTCGGCTGCGGGAGCCTTGCTTTTCCCGAGAGAGGAAACGGGTGAGACCGAACAATGAGCATAATAATATACATTATAACCATGGCGGCGGTGACCTATCTCATAAGGGCAATTCCCTTTACCGCCTTTAAAAAGAAGATAACCTCCCCCTTTCTTCAAAGCTTTCTTTATTACATACCCTATGCCGTGCTTGCGGCCATGACCGTCCCCGCCATATTTTATTCCACGGGAAACACGGCCACGGCGGCCATAGGCACGGCGGTCGCGGTAATTCTCGCATATTTCCGCTGTCCGCTCATTGTCGTTGCGCTTGCGGCGGCTGCGGCGGCTCTTGTATCCGGCTTCTTCATAATTTGATTTGAACGGGCATTATGTTAACCCCTTGTTTTTAAAAATTAAAAATTTTGTTTCATCTTTATTAAAACTTAATTCACATCCTCAGGGTATAGTATAAGTGCAGTAAGGAAAGGGGAACCCGTTATGAACGGTGACTTTTTTGACAACAACGAGTTTGACGGCAAAGAAAACACAGGCGTGAACGAAACGCCGCGGGACGGTTCATCCTCCCAAGCCTCGGATGAAAGAACCGACGCGGGACAGCATCCGACCGGATATGTTCCTCCCCACGCCGAAAGCTCATTTACCCCAAACACCTCGTTTTCCGACCCGTCGGTGATTTCGGAAAACGAAACTCCCTATACTGCGAAAAAACAACCAAAGCCCGTGACCCGTTCGGGTCTCGCCGTGGCCTGCGTCTGCGTGGCGCTCGCCTCCAGCATTCTGACGGCATCGATTTTTTCCTTCGGGCTTGCAAAAGGTCAGTTTCTGAACCCCTCGTCGGGTTCGACCTCCACAAAGACCTCAATCGTCACAGAATCGACCGATGAAGCGGCGGTTCAGGCGGTTGCCGAGGCTGTTTCTCCTTCGGTCGTGGGCATCGTGGTCGCTACATCGTCACAGAGCTTTTTCGGAACGGGAACCTCCTCCGAAAGCGAAGGCTCGGGCATAATCTACTCCGAGGACGGATACATCATTACCAACTATCACGTTATTTCCGACGCGGTTGAGTCGAACGGAAAGATAAGCGTATACCTCGAGAGCGACAGCACCACCGCCATTTCGGCAACGGTGGTCGGATACGACGTCAGCGCCGACCTTGCGGTTGTTAAAATTGACAAAAACGGTCTTCCGAGCATAGGAATCGGCAAATCCTCCGACCTGAAGGTCGGTCAGACGGCCATTGCGGTCGGAAATCCCGGTGGTATGGATTTTATGGGTTCGGTTTCCAAGGGCATCATCAGCGGACTTGACCGTACCATACAGCTTGAAAATACCACCGAAATAAACCTGATTCAGACCGACGCCGCCATAAATCCCGGAAATTCGGGCGGCGCCTTGGTCAACAGCAGCGGCCAGCTTATCGGCGTCAACAGCGCCAAGATGGCCTCGGAAAATTTCGAAGGAATGGGCTTTGCCATTCCGGTTGACGATGTGGTCGAAATATGCGACCGAATCATTTCCAAAAAGGACGCTCCCGTGGGTTATGTGGGTGTGGAAATATCCACCCGATATGACGCGTCCACCCTTCAGATGATGGGTTATCCGGCGGGCGTGGTCGTGGCAGGCGTCGCGGCGGGAAGTCCCGCGGCAAACGCAGGAATCGAAAAGGGCGATATTATCACCCAGTTTAACGGAACTGCCGTGACCGGTTACACGGTCTTTAACAGTGAAAAGATGAAATATTCACCGGGAGACGAGGTCACGCTGACCGTCTACCGCGGCGGAAAGACCTACTCGGTGAAGATAACTCTCGGAACTGCTAATTCTTAAAACTCCTCCATTTTTTAGGCCTCATCCCGGGGTTGAGATACTTTTCCAAGAGGAAAAGGTTTCTCGGCGGCGGTACGGCAAATCTCTTCTGTGCCGCCGAAAGGGAACCAAATTTTGACAACGTCTAACTTTTTCATACTCTCCTCATTGCAAGCCCCCGTCGGGTCAAACCGGCGGGGGTCTTGCATTTTATCCGTTATCACGCAAAAATGCGGCGCCGAAATTCGGGCACCGCACCTTTAGACGGCGGTCGCATGACCGCCCTTTTTCTTTTTTAACCCTTTATAAAGCCTGTCACCGAGACCTCGGCCACGGGACGGTTTTCGGCATCGGTTAAATTCACCTCGTAAAAGCAGGTGTGCTTTCCTTCCTTGACGCGCCTTGCCTCGGCAAAGAGCTTTCCTCCCCGAGGAGAGGACATAAAGCTTATTTGCGATGTGAGCGATACCGTCATTCGGCCGCCGCAGTTTGCGGCCACGGCAAAGGCAAAATCGGCCAACGTGAAAATCGCGCCGCCCATAACGCTGCCGGCGGCGTTTAAATGCTCCTTTCCGTATTCCATGCTGCAGCGGGCAAAACCGTCGCCCACTTCGTCGATAACGGCACCGGCGCGGTTTACGGCAAAGGCGTCGGCCGCAAAAAATTTTCTTGCTTCTTCAAGATTCATGTTTATTCCTCCGTTTTAAGCGAGACCTCTCCCGAGCAAAGCTCCTCGGTTTTGCCCGAAGGGTATCTGACAAAAAGCCGATAATCCGGGCAAAGCCGCTCGGCCGTTGCAGAGAGTCTTTCGTTTTTCTTTATGACTTCGATATTTTTTCCGAGCATGAAAAGCCGGCTTTTATATCGCTTGAAAACATATTCGCCGCTTTTTTCGCACAGCTCGTAAATTTTATTTATTATTTCGGCGCAAAGAATGTTTTTAATGTTTTTCGGCGGCGTTTCAAACAAGGCTCCCGCTCTTCTTTTTATGTCGTCGGGGAAGCCTCCCGGCGGCGGCGAAACGTTTATTCCGATACCTATTATCACCCGCGAAAGGCGGGAAAAATCCTCCGAAATGTTTTCGCAGAGAATTCCGCACACCTTTTTGCCGTCGGCATAAAGGTCGTTTATCCACTTTATTCCGATGCTTTTCCCGGTAACATTTTCTATTGCCTCGGCCGTCGCAAGGGCCGCAAGAGCCGTGATTTTTGAAGGGTCGTCGGCGTTTACGCTTTTTACGACGCTGAGATACAACCCGCCGTCGGGTGAAAAAAAGCTTTTTCCCCTTCGTCCGCGGCCGTCGGTCTGGCAGTCGGCGCAAATTGCAAAATCTCCGCTTTTTTCGCCGCTTTGCGCTCTGCAATCGGCGTTTGTCGAGCCGGTGCATTCCTTTGCCTCCACATAAACGGGCACCTTCAAATGCTCGGCTGTTTTTTGGGCGTTCAGTCTGTCCGTAATTATCCCTCCCGAAAATAATTTATCACATTTTTCCCTTTCTTTCAAGGGACTTGAATTTACTCGCCGACTGTGGTAAAATGAAGTGCTAATAAATTTAATCGGAGGACGATTTTATGTCAGGACATTCCAAGTGGAACAATATAAAGCGCAAAAAAGAGAAAACCGACGCCCAAAAGGCCAAAATTTTCACCAAAATAGGCCGTGAAATGGCCATCGTGGTCAGAGAGGGCGGCCCCGATCCCGAAAACAACTCAAAGCTTCGCGACTGTATCGCAAAGGCAAAGGCCAACAACGTCCCCAACGACAACATCGACCGTATAATCAAAAAGGCCGCCGGAGAGGGCGACGGACGCGAATATGAAGAAATAACCTATGAAGGCTACGGTCCCGAGGGAGTTGCCGTCGTGGTGGAAACCCTGACCGACAACCGCAACCGCATGTTATCCGACGAATGTAAAGACCTGCGCGCTGAACTCGGTCTCGACGACCAT
>URYV01000101.1 GCA_900552285.1 uncultured Oscillospiraceae bacterium | reverse complement strand
GGGCACGTTATATCTTTGGTGTTTGCCGTGAAATGATCAAACGCGGAGTTGACGTAAAAGGCTTTAATACTGCATTTGCAGGTGATGTGCCTTTGGGTGCCGGTATGTCTTCATCGGCTGCACTGGAAAGCACATATGCTTATGCTATCAACGATTTGTTTGGCGACAACAAGATAGATAAATTCGAATTAGCTAAAATAGGTCAGGCAACTGAACACAATTATTGTGGCGTAAACTGCGGTATCATGGACCAGTTTGCTTCTGTATTCGGTAAAGCAGGTAGCTTAATCCGTTTGGATTGCCGTTCACTCGAATATAAATATTTCCCGTTCCATCCGGTCGGTTACAAATTGGTTTTACTGGATTCAGTCGTTAAGCACGAACTGGCATCTTCGGCTTACAACAAACGTCGCCAATCTTGCGAAAACGCCGCCGCCGCAATCCGTCGCAATCATCCGGAAGTCGAATTCCTACGCGATGCGACAATGGATATGCTGAACGAAGTCAAAGGCGACATCAGCGCTGAAGATTATATGCGTGCCGAATATGTAATCGAAGAAATCCAACGCGTACTTGATGTTTGCGATGCGCTGGAAAAAGACGATTACGAAACAGTAGGTCAGAAGATGTACGAAACTCACCACGGTATGAGCAAATTGTACGAAGTGAGCTGCGAAGAACTTGACTTCCTGAACGATTGCGCTAAAGAATATGGTGTAACCGGTTCACGCGTAATGGGTGGCGGCTTCGGTGGTTGGGTGCATTCGGCGGTCTGCCAGCCGCCGTTCTGGTCAGCGCAGTGGGCGGCGGCCAGCACCTCCCCGGTGATGAGCAGCCGGCCATCCAGCCATTTTTCCTCCCGGCGGCTTACCGCGGCATCGCACCGCAGGACCCTGGTCAAGGGGGCGGCGCTGCCCTCCAGCGTGGTGGTTTTGGCCAGGCGCTGTTCCCGGTCAAAGGCGCCGCTGAGGCGGATGCCCTTTTGCTGGGCCATGCGCAGCTGGATGGTTTTTTCCTCGCTGCCGGCCAAGATCTGCTGCCCATGGCAGCTGATGACCGAAGCCGCAATCACCACCGAGCCGCGGATCTCCAGCCGGCGCTGGTTGACCGCCCGGCAGCTGACCGGACCAGGCAGCATCCCCACGGTGATGATGGGGTCTTCGGCTTCGCCGTGCAGCTCCAGCATCCGGGTGAAGGGGACCTTGTACTCGCCGCGGGCGGGTTCTCCCCCGGCGGAAATATACAGGATATTGAGGGTAGCCAGACCCTCCACCTCCAGCCGGCCGGCGGTAATGGTTTTGCCCACCGGAACCGGGGTGAGGGTGCACTTGAGGATCCGGCGGATATCGGGGCAGTAATCCGGCAGCAGGGCATCACATTCCACCGGCTGCTCCACGGTTTCCTCCAGGATGGTTTCAAAGCTCGGGACGGTTTGCCGGCGCAGTTCAAGCTCCATTTTCATTCTCCTCTCCGCTAAATTCCGTTAAGCAACAGATGTTCGAACACCGTATGGTTTCGCTCGTTCCTTTTCCCGTGCGGCTTCGCGTTCATCAACCGTAGGCGGCAGCCTTACGGCCGATTTCACACTTCCCCGCGCAGAAAAATGAACGGCAGAAACTCTTCGACCTTAAAAATGGGTAAATTTTTCGTTTTTGAAGTTTTGTCGCGCCGACATACCGGCGTATTTCAAGCGGCGAAACAATAAAAACGGGGAATTTAACATTTTTAAGGCGTGCGGGGTTCGGGCATCTATTGCTTAAACTTTTTATTCTTTTTGACAAGTTCCTTTGCAAGGTCGCAGTAGGCCTTGGCGCCTTTGGACGACTTGTCGTAGTACATTATGGGCTGTCCGAAGCTCGGAGCCTCGGAAATTCTCACCGCGCGGGGAATGGATGTTTTGAAAACCTTTCCCGGGAAGAAATTCTTGACCTCCGAAACCACCTGATGAGTCAAATTCAACCGACCGTCATACATGGTCAGCAAAATTCCCTCGATGTCAAGGGTGGGATTATACAGCCGTTTTATCTGTCTGATTGACGAGATGAGCTGCGAAAGTCCCTCAAGGGCATAATATTCGCATTGTATGGGAATAAGAACCGTGTCGGCGGCGCACAGGCAGTTTATTGTTATAAGCCCGAGAGACGGCGGGCAGTCGATGAAAATATAGTCATATCCGTCCGCTATTGGGGCTATCGCCCGACGCAGCTTGCTGTCACGGTGTTCAAGACCCGACAGCTCGATTTCGGCGCCTGCGAGGTCCATGCTTGAGGGAATCAGGTCGACGTTTTTAAATTCGGTGTGCAGCACCGCGCTTTCCGCCGACTGTGAGCCCACAAGAAGGTCATAGCTGCTGATTTCCACCTGCCGTTTGTCCACTCCGTAGCCGCTTGTGGCGTTGCCCTGAGGGTCCAAATCGATTAGCAGAACCTTTTTCCCGAGCTGACCTACCCCGGCCGAGAGATTGACCGCCGTGGTGGTTTTTCCCACCCCGCCTTTTTGGTTGGCAATTGCTATTGTTTTGGGCAAAAAACACACCCCTTTCAGCTGCTTAATTGTTCTTTAAACAGTATATCACACTCCAAATCAAAATTAAAGTGCTTTTTTGTTTCACGTGAAACATTTTTGAGCTTTCTTTTGTGCTCGGCCAACTTGTAATGTAAAGCAAAATGTGATACAATGAGAAAAAAGTTTCACGTGAAACATAAGGTCGGTGAAGGTATGAGGGACAATTATGATTTGATTGTTGTGGGCGGCGGCGCGGCAGGACTTTTTGCTGCGGCCTACCAAGCGGTAAATGTGCCGGATATGTCGGTTTTGCTTGTGGAAAAGAACGACCGTGTGGGCAAAAAGCTTCTCACAACGGGCAACGGACGGTGTAATATTTCCAACTCAACCGAGCTGTCGGGCAAATATCATGGGGCCGAAAGCTTTGCCGAGGATGTGTTTAGGACCTTTCCCCGCGAGGAGACCCTTGAATTTTTCGAACAAATCGGCATACCCGTTGTCGAGGAGGAAAACGGAAAGCTGTTTCCCCGTTCGCTTCAGGCGGGCTCGGTGGTGGATATGCTCCGCCTCAAGGCCGAGGAGGGCGCCGACGTGCTGTGTTCGGCCGAGGTGTCGGGTGTGGGATATGACGGAAATTACACGGTGACCACCGACAAAGGAATTTTCACGGCGAACAACGTCCTGATAACCTGTGGCGGCCGTGCGGCGGCGAACACCGGCTCGGACGGCAGCGGATATGAGCTGCTTTCGGCCTTCGGCCACAGGGTCAACCGTACCTTCCCCGCTATTGTTCAGCTGACCGCCGACACCAAAAAGACCAAGCCTCTTGCCGGCATAAAGTGGGTGTGCGGCGTCACCGCAAGGGCAGGCCGCCAAAGCCGAACCGAACTCGGCGAGGTGCTTTTCACCGACTACGGCCTTTCGGGGCCGCCCGTTTTGCAGGTTTCCCGAATTATATCCAAAAACGGCTCGGGTCAAATAATTCTCGACCTCTGCCCCGATTTATCAAAACAGCAGATAGAGAGCGAAATTGCCGCCCGTGCCGCCGCCTTTTCAAACCGCGACTGTATGGAGTTGCTCACGGGATTTATAAACAAACGGCTCGGGCAGACGGCGGTAAAATGCGCGGGAATTCCCCTTTCGACAAGGTGCTCGGCTCTCGGGAAAAAAGAAATTTCAAACATTGCCGACTGCCTTAAAGGCTTTACCGTCGAGGTAAACGGAACCAAGGGCTGGAACATGGCGCAGGTGACCGCAGGCGGAATCGACCCCTTTGATTTTTCGGCCGACACCATGGAGTCGCGGCTGTATGAGGGGCTTTACGCCGCGGGCGAGATTCTCGACGTGGACGGAGACTGCGGCGGATACAATCTTCAGTGGGCCTGGTCGACGGCGGGAACGGCGATAAAGGCGATTATAAATAAAATGAGGAAAAACAATGCTTAAAATTACCGGAGTAAACATTCCCCTGTCGGCCGACTTTTCAAATGCCGCGGCGCTTTTGTCGGGGCACCTCGGAATTTCATCCGACAAAATTTCCTTTGCGAGACTTGTCCGCCGCGCGGTGGACGCCCGCAAAAAAAATCAAATTCATTATGTCTGCAGCTTTGAATTTGCAGTAAAGGGAAACGAAAGCCAATTTCTGACAAAATATGCGTCGAAAAAAGTTGCCTTCACAGAGGATAGAAAGTCTTTCGACGATACATTGTCCGTTTTGAAAAATTCTATCGGCTGTAAAGGCAAGGTTTACATAATCGGGAGCGGCCCGGCAGGCCTCTTTGCCTCATATACACTGGGGAAAGAGGGATTTTGCCCTGTGCTGCTCGAACGGGGAGAATGTGTGGAAAAACGCACCGAAAAGGTCAATTCCTTTTGGAAAACGGGAAAATTCGACCCGACCTCCAACGTTCAGTTCGGCGAGGGCGGCGCGGGAACATTTTCCGACGGAAAGCTCAATTCCGGCATAAAGGATCCCCGCTGCAAATTTGTGCTTGAGACCTTTTCCCGTTTCGGCGGCGGCGAGGAAATTCTGTATGAGGCAAAGCCCCACATCGGCAGCGACCGCCTTTTTCACACCGTCCGAAATATGCGGCGGGAAATCGAAAACATGGGCGAGGTCAAATTCGGCCACCGTCTCACCGACATAATTGTCGAAAACGGGCGGCTGACCGCCATTGAGGTCGAAGCCAGGGGAGAGAAAAAAATATATCCCTGCAGCCGCCTTGTGCTTGCCCTCGGGCACAGCGCACGGGACACCTTTGAAATGCTAAGAACCCGCGGGATATTCATGGAGCAAAAGCCCTTTGCCATGGGCGTGCGTATCGAGCATCCCCAACATATTATAAATGAGGCACAGTACGGAAAGGGCTTTGACAGCCGTCTTCCCGCCGCCGATTATAAGCTTTCGGCGCATTTGAAAAACGGCCGCGGGGTTTTCAGTTTTTGTATGTGCCCGGGAGGGCAGGTTGTGGCCGCCGCGTCGGAAGAGGGCGGGGTATGCACCAACGGAATGAGTCTTTCGGCGCGAGACGGGCAAAACGCCAACAGCGCAATTCTCGTGAACGTTTGCCCCGAGGACTTCGGCTCGCCCGACCCCCTTGCGGGAGTGTATCTTCAGCGGAAAATCGAGCAGGCTGCCTTTAAAGCGGCGGGACAAAATTATTTTGCGCCGATACAGCTTGCGGGTGATTTTCTCAAAAACCGCCCCTCCGAAAAGCTCGGAGAGGTTGTGCCGACCTATCTTCCGGGCGTGAGCTTTGCTCAGCTTGAAAGCTATCTTCCCAAATTTATAACCGAGTCGATAAGAGAGGCTCTGCCGATTTTCGGACGAAAAATCAGGGGCTTTGACACAGACGGAGCTGTGCTTTGCGGCCCCGAGGCCCGTTCCTCCTGCCCTCTCCGCATGGTCCGGTCACAACGGGGGGACTCCAACATAAAGGGCATATATCCCTGCGGCGAGGGCGCCGGGTATGCCGGAGGAATCATGTCGGCGGCGGTGGACGGCATAAAAACCGCCCAAAGCATTATGGAGGCGACGGAAAATGACGGCTGACCGGGCCAAAAAGCTTGTAAAAGATAATTTCCCCTGCATTATGGACAATCCATTTTCCGATTTATCCGCGACGGTTTTCCGCCACAGCGACAGCAGAAAGTGGTTCGGCCTTATAATGGAGGTGGATTCGTCAAAATTCGGTCTTTTTCCCGAAAGAAAGCTTGAAGTTATCAATCTGAAATGCGACCCATTGGAGCCGCGGGACAAAATCGCCGTTTTTCCCGCCTATCATATGAATAAAAAGCATTGGATTTCGGTCGTTCTGGAAAATATATCGGAAAAACGCCTGCTTTTTCTCATGGAAATAAGCTTTGAACTGACAAAAAAATAACAGCCTCCCCCGCC
>URYV01000100.1 GCA_900552285.1 uncultured Oscillospiraceae bacterium | reverse complement strand
GATGGGCAGCACTCTGCCCCGCAGCGTAATTTCGCCCGTCATCGCCAGATCAGCGCGAACCGGCGTATGGGTCAGCGCAGACAGAAGCGCCGTCGCCATCGTAATACCGGCAGACGGGCCATCTTTTGGAACGGCTCCCTCCGGAATATGAATGTGGATGTCGTGTTTCTCGAAAAATTCTTTCGGAATCTTATAC
Source organism: uncultured Oscillospiraceae bacterium (assembly GCA_900552285.1). Classification (GTDB taxonomy): domain Bacteria; phylum Bacillota; class Clostridia; order Oscillospirales; family Acutalibacteraceae; genus UMGS1484. The sequence continues at coordinate 5,875 of URYV01000100.1, read as the reverse complement.
TGCTCTGCCACGGAACGAATAAAGCTGATGCCCGCCTGCGCAGACTCCTTCATCACATCGCCGAGCTGGCCGGTCAGCAGAAACTCTCCTTTTCCCGGCATCGGCCTTGACGCCGAGGTCGAGAATTTCTCCCTCCTTGGAAATACCTTCGCCGTACATAATGTCAAATTCGCCCTCCTTAAAGGGGGGAGCAACCTTATTTTTAACAACCTTTGCGCGGGTGTGCGAGCCTATCATTTCGGAACCGTTTTTAAGGGTCTCGACCCTGCGTATGTCGATGCGGACCGAGGCGTAATATTTAAGAGCCTTACCGCCGGTTGTAGTTTCGGGGCTGCCGAACATAACGCCGATTTTATCGCGCAGCTGATTTATGAAAATAACGATACAGTTGGTGCGGGAAATGGCGCCGTTGAGCTTTCGCAGAGCCTGAGACATAAGGCGGGCCTGAAGTCCCATGTGGCTGTCGCCCATACTTCCCTCTATTTCGGCCTTGGGCACAAGCGCCGCAACCGAGTCGACCACCACAACGTCGACGGCACCCGAACGCACGAGAGCCTCGGCGATTTCAAGGGCGTCCTCGCCCGCATCGGGCTGGGAAACAAGCAGCGAATCAATGTCTATTCCGAGAGCCGCGGCGTAAACCGGGTCGAGAGCGTGCTCAACGTCGATAAATGCGGCGGTTCCGCCCTTTTTCTGCGACTCGGCCACAACGTGAAGGGCAATGGTGGTCTTACCTGAGGATTCCGGTCCGTATATTTCAACTATTCTTCCTTTGGGAAGGCCGCCTATACCGAGAGCCATGTCAAGGGAAAGAGAACCCGTGGAAATGGCTTCCACGTTCATGGCGGTGTTTTGCCCGAGGCGCATTACCGCACCCTTTCCGAAATCCTTTTCGATTTGGGTAAGCGCCGTTTCAAGCGCCTTGGCGCGATCCTCGGCCTTTTTGTCAAGCTTTTTTTCTGCCATTGTTTTTTACCTCTCTTCTTGTTTATTTGTTCCTGTGACCGCCCGGTCGTTTCCCGCAAGGTCGGCCGCACAATTTACATTTTTAAAATATCTGCCGAAAATTTCGGTTACCTCTTCCTTTTGATCAAATCCGATTTCGACGGCAAGCATTCCTCCGCCGCTGAGCAGAGGAACATAGTTCTCGCATATCGCCCTGTAAAAATCAAGGCCGTCGGCTCCGCCGTCAAGGGCCTGCCGCGGTTCCCTTGCCACCTCCCTTGAGAGGGTCGGGATTACGCCGCTTTTTATATAAGGCGGGTTTGAGACGATAAGGTCGAATTTTTCGGTGATTTTCGGTTTTTCAAAAACATTTGTTTTTACGATTTTTATATTCTCAACGCCGTTTTTCTTTGCGTTTTTTTCGGTATAATAAAGCGGCTTTTCAAAAAGGTCGGCCGAAGTGAGGCTCGCGTTTTTGAGATTTTTGCAAATCGCTATGCCCACGCAGCCGCTTCCGCAGCAAAGGTCGAGAATTTTCGGATTTTCTATGTTCCTTGCAAATTCAAGTCCCTTGTCCACCAAGGTTTCGGTGTCGGCCCTTGGAATGAGCACGCCCTCGCCCACAAAAAATTCAAGAGAATAAAACTCCCAAAAGCCGAGGATATACTGCAGCGGTTCGCCGCCGAGCCTTCTTTTTAAAAGCTCGTCAAAGGCTTTTTCCTGCCCCTTTGTTACAGTGCGTGATTTTTCGAAAATCAGTCGTTCCTTTTCAATCCCCGCAGCCTTGCACACGAGCTCATAAGCCTCAAGCCTCGGGCTGTTGGTCACCTTAGAAAGCTCTCTTTCACCCAGCCTTTCAAGCTGCAGAAGGGTCATTTGCCCCATACGTCGTCCTCGGGATTTTCGGGAATGACCTCGGTCAGCGCGGCAATGGCCACCTCTATCATATCGTCCTCCGGCTCCTTGGTGGTAAGGCGCTGAACCCAAAGCCCGGGCGCCGACACGATTTTCGAAAGCAGATTGTCGTGCTTTCCGCAAAAACGGATAAGCTCATATCCGAAACCCATAATAACGGGGATAAGCAGTATTTTCACAATCATCCAAAGCCATGTCACGGTTTTGAGCGTCGGGAAGATTTTCAGCACAAGACTTGACACCAAAATGCTGACCACAAGCACCAGCACAAGGAAAGAGGTTCCGCAGCGGGGATGAAATCTTATCTGTTTTCTGACGTTTTCCACCGTCAGCGGCAGACCCTTTTCATAGCAAAAAATCGACTTATGCTCGGCTCCGTGATACATATATGTACGTTTAATGTCCTTCATAAGAGCGGTGAGCGCAATATATCCGAGGAAGATTATTATCTTGAGCACTCCCTCAAAAACGCCCTTCCATGAATCAAGAATTCCGCCCTCTACAGCCTTTACGGGGAAGGAAAGCGAAACGCCGGGGGTGACTATACCGTTCACCAAATTGAAAACGACGGTGGGAAGCCACATAAACAGCAGCAGCGCAAGGGCGACTCCGAGCACGCCCGCAATTCCGCCGATAACGGCCATGAGCTTTTCGCCGAACACCCTGTAAAGCCAGCTTTCCTTTACCTCTTCGTCGTCCTCGTCTATTCCGAGCTTTTCGGCCGATTTCATCAGCGCCTTATAGCCGGTAATCAGCGATTCGATCATGTTCACCGAACCCCTTATTATCGGCCATCCGAAGGGCTTAAATTTATCCCTCGCGTGTTTTTCGGGAAGCTCCTCAATGTCAATGGTTTTGTCGGGAAGGCGGGTGGCCATGACGGTTTTGTGGGGGCCTTTCATCATAATGCCCTCGAGCAGCGCCTGACCGCCGATGGAAGTCATTTTACAGACCTTTTTATCGCTCATTTGATGTTTCCTTTCAGTTTTGATCGTTTTTGGGTTTAATGGGAAGCATAATGGAAACGGTGGTGCCGATGTTTTCGGTACTTGAAATTTCAAGTCTGCCTCCGTGATTTTTAACTATTTCGTCGGCAAGAGCAAGTCCTATTCCCGAACCCCTCACCGAGCCCTCGGCCTTGTAAAACTTCTGCTTGACCTTGTCGAGGTCTGCCTCGGGGATACCTCTGCCGTTGTCGCTGACCATAATCAGCACATATCCGATTTCCTCCTTGACGTCCACCAAAATGTGACCGCCCTTGGAGGTGTATTTAAGAGAATTGCTTATTATATTGACAAAAACCTGCTGCATACGTCCGGGATCGGCCACCACGGTGGGCATGACCTCCGGCTCGGTATATTCGAGAAAAACGCCCTGTTTCTTTGCCGTGTCGGTCAGCGTCATGACCGCTTCCGACACCTCGGCCACAATGTCGCAGGGAACCATGTTGTATTTAAGGTTTCCGCTCTGCATACGGGAAAAGTCCAAAAGATCCTCCACAATAACCGAAAGGCGCTCCGACTCGCTTATAATGACATCGATTCCCTTTTTGGTTATAGTGGGGTCGTCAATTGAGGAAAGCACGGTTTCGCCCCAGCCCTTTATGGCGGTCAGCGGCGTTCTCAGCTCGTGGGAGACCGAGGAAATAAACTCGTTTTTCATTTTTTCGGTGGAACCGAGCTCGCTCGCCATGTAGTTTATGGTTTCGCCGAGACGGCTGATTTCGTCGTCCCGCTGCTTTTCCGACGGCTCGATTCTGGCGTCAAAACCCCCCGCCGCTATCTGACGGGCGGTTTTGTTTATGCCCGCAATGGGGTTTACTATGGAGCGAATGAAGTAGGTTCCCGACAGCACGGTCACAAGGAAAAGCGCCAGCCCGACCACAATTCCGATCCACATGATTATGTTGAACTGAAAGGAGGTATCGGTCAGCGAAACGACTATTCGCACCCCGCCGAGGGTGATGTCGTTGCTTTGCTTTGACTTTATAAGCGTGGTGGCCGCCATGACCTTTTCGCCGCTGGAAAGGCGCCCCTGCCAAAGGGAAACGCCGTCGCTCTGTGCGGAAGCCTCCGTATAATCCTCGCTTTTCTCCGGCATAAAACCGTTTGTGGACATGACCACGTTTCCCGAGGAATTAAGCACCTGCACCTCCATTTTGTCACGCTCGCCGAAGCTTTCGACATACTGTCTCGCACCGTTTTCAAAATCGGTATACGAGCCGGAGGCATAGGCCGAAAAGGAGGTGGATATAGCCGACATTTTGTTGTTCAGATACTGTCTGACGGTGGAAAAATAATATTCGTGAACAACAAATATAAAAACGCTTTCCACCACCACGAGAATTGCGGCCGTAACGCTCAGAATGTTGGTCGCCCAGCGCCTTGCAAGACCCTGCGATCTCATTTTTTTGATTTTCTTTGCCACCGGACGGCCTCCTTTCCCTTTTTTCTTATTTGCCGGCTGTCAGCTTATCCACTTATATCCTCTGCCCCAAACGGTTATTATGTGTTTGGGCTCGGAGGGTTCTTCCTCTATCTTCATGCGCAGCCGTCTGATATTCACGTCGACGATTTTTTCCTCACCGTAATATTCGTCGCCCCACACCTTGTTGAGGATTTTGGAGCGGTCGATGGGCTGACCGTAGTTTGAAAAAAGATATTCCATTATATGAAACTCCACCTGAGTCAGCTCAATGTCTCTGCCCTCGGGAGTTTCAAGGCATCTTTTGCGTATGTTGAGGGTGTAGCCCCCGTGGGAAAGGCCGTCCTCCTCAACCTTTTTGGCGCTGCCCACCCCCATTCTTCGGCAGAGGGAATTTACCCGCGCCACAAGCTCGGACGGGCTGAAGGGCTTGGTCATATAATCGTCGGCACCGCTTGAAAGGCCGTTTATCTTGTCGGCCTCCTGGGTCCTTGCGGTCAGCATTATGATGCCTATTCTGTCGCTTTTAAGGCGAAGCCGCTTGCACACCTCTATGCCGTCTATTCCGGGAAGCATAAGGTCGAGCAGAGCAACGTCAAAGTCCCCCTGCTTTTCAAAAAGCTCAACGGCGTCCTCGCCGGTTTCGGCCTCACAGACCTCAAAGCCCGCCTTTTGCAGATTGAGCACCACAAACTCCCTGATTGCCGCTTCATCTTCACATACAAGAATTTTTTTCATGTTCTTTATGCTCCTTAAATTCAGTCCACAATAAATCTGAAGTTGTTTTTAAGCCTTTCGAAGGACACCGAAAAGGGTCCCTCATAATCGGAAAATTTCACCGCAAAGGTAGTTTGGTCGGAGGAGGCAAGGGAAATATATCCCGCATGACGGTCAAATTTTTCGGTTTCAAAGGTCTCGATACGGAAAAGCTCGTTTCCGACCGCCTTGCCGTCCTTATCCCATTCGCAGAAAACCGCCGTTCCCTTTTCGGGGTCGAAAATAACCGTCACGCTGTCCTTCCAGGAATCCTCGAAAACAAGGTAATAGCCCTCGCCGACGCAGTACCACGCCGACATGACCGACTTAAATTCCCCGTTTTCATAGGTCGACCAATCGGTTCTCAAAAGGGTAGAATCGTAACCGGGAAGCGGAACGGTCAGCGGGATTTCGATTTTTCCGTCGCCGTTAAGGTCTTTGCATTTGCGGCCGTTTTTCCTGGCCGTCACGGTGTTTTCGGCCGACTCATCCGCGGAAAAGGGATTGTATAGAACACCGTTTTCGGTGTAAACGACCTCGGTTATGAGCGTGTCGGATGATTTCAGTCCGTCGAGATAGACGGCGTTTTTGCCGTCCACCTTTGAGACCTGAACATTGGGATACTCGGTCACGCCGCCGTCAAGCATTATGTGGGAAACGGTTTTAAAATCGTTGTTTTCAAAGTCGTTGAATGTCAGGCTCGACTGCTTCTTTTCGCTGTCTATAAGGGCTATTCCCACGTCGTCGCGGCCGTCGTTGTCGATGTCGCAAACCGTGTATGCGTTATAGGTTTCGTCGGCCCGCTGTATAAGCCCGCCGTTTTCCATTTTGTATA
>URYV01000099.1 GCA_900552285.1 uncultured Oscillospiraceae bacterium | reverse complement strand
CTTTGCGGCGTGCAGCAGAAGCGGCGAGGGCAACAACACGGCGCTGGGCATTGACCACGCCCTTTACGTTTTTGATGTCCTTCAGTTCACTCTCATCTTTCAGGTTCTTTTCCGTTCCTGCGTTCTTCAGCCAGTTGGATACGGTGATCTGATCTTCCGATCCGTCTGCATTTGCATTTACATATACGGTTTCTTCTTTGGAAACCGCTGCGTCCTCTCCTGTCGCTGCATAAACCGGAGCAGCTCCCATAACAGCAGCCATACCAACAGCAAGACCAGACATCATCTGTTTTCTCAGTTTTCTGTTTCTATTCATTGTGATAAACTTCCTTTCTGTGGTTTTTATAATGGTTTTTTATGATGAAATCCAGGATCATAAGAGAAGTAAAACCCGCTCGGAGTAAGATACTGCGGGATACTGTTTCCCTCAGATCGAGGATGTTTTTCCTATGCCTTTCAATCATCTAATGTTATAACGCAAAAATGACTCTTAGTCAACATTAAATACTGCACAAAATTGACGATCGGTCATTTTTTTCTTCGTGCATAGTCACAAAAATGAGAAAATTAGTCATTTTCCCTTTGACAGTTTCCATGTATTCTAACTATAATTGTAGTTAAGTAAATGACACATGATGTGATATTTTTCAGGAAAGGAGACTCTCTGTGGGAAAAATTGACAACAACAAACAAATGAAACGTGAGTCCCTTCTGGACTCTGCTTTCTCACTTTTTATCAACAACGGCTTCAGTAAAACATCCATTTCGGATATCGTGAATAACGCCGGCGTTGCAAAAGGTACCTTCTATCTTTATTTCAAAGATAAGTACGATATTCGGAATCATCTGATTGCACATAAGGCGAGTCAGGTATTTCAGGCCGCCTACTCAGATCTGCTGCGCCACCCGGATATCCATGATTTTGAAGAGCACACAAGCCTGTCCAGCGGTACAAAGCTCGCCGCCTCGACCGGAACCCGCGCGTTTTTAAAGGTGACCGCTCCGCCGAGTCCGATATACATCCCGAGCTTTAAAATCTCCTTTTCCACCTCAACGCTGCCCGAAAAGCAATGGATGACCCCCTTGGGCTTTGTCCTTTTGAGGATTTCAAGGGTGTCGTTGTGGGCCTCGCGATTGTGAACGATGACCGGAAGGTCAAGCTCGTTTGCAAGCAGCACCTGCCGCTCAAACTCCCTTTTTTGTATGTCGTGGGAAACCCCTTCATAGTGATATTCAAGGCCGATTTCTCCGATTGCCACCGTCTTTTTGTGAGAACAAAGGGCGCGGAGCTTTTCAAGGTCAACGCCTTTTTCGTCGGTGTGCTCGGGGTATATTCCCACGGCAGCGTAAACATTATCGTATTTTTCGGCCATTTCCACCGCCGCGGCGCAGCTTTGTTCGTTGGTTCCGCAGGTTATCACTCCGCAAACGCCGTTTTTGGGAAAATATTCGTTAAAAAGAAAATCTCTGTCGTCGTCGAAACGCTCGTCGTCATAATGAGCATGGGTATCAAAAATCATGAAAAAATCCTTCTCGTTTTTTTAATATTATAAGATAAAGGTTTTGCATTTTCAAGAAAAAATTAAAGCTCCGCACTTAAAATGCGGAGCCTTGGGAGCTTGACCGTTTATTCAAGTCCGAGGAGCCAATCGACGGAAACGCCGAGAATGTCTGCAAAGGCAACAAGCTCATAGTCGTTCACATGTCTGATCTGACCTTCGATTTTGGAAAGACCGGAAGCATTCATCTCGATGCCTCTGATTTGAATCTGAGCAAGCAAATCCTTCTGCTTCATGCCGATGGATTTACGGCGCTGCTCGATTTTCTTTCCGACAATGTTGCTGTCGCCGATTTCTTTTTTTCTGACTCTCATTAGAAAGCCTCCTTTTCCTTAATAAGCAATCAATCTCAATCTCATATCTCTTTTAGAATTATATTACATTAACAAAAGGCTAATATTCTAAAACGGAAACAAATATACTTTTATTTGTTTTTTCGTAAAAAACGCAAAAATATACATTGTCAAAGGCAATAAAATTTTACAATTGATGCACATTTTTATTCTATTTCGCATTATTTTTCAATAATTTTTCTTGTATTTTTTTCGGTATGTGGTAAAATGAAAGGGTAAAAAACGTAAAGGAAGTCTTTGTTATGAGTTTCTCCTTAAATTTAAAGGATAATCCCGCCCTGCTGACGGATTTTTGCCAGTTCGGTATGGCATACGGCGCCATGGGAGGCGACATTGCCTCAAGCACCGCCTGCTTTGACCTTGTATACCGCGACATTCCCGACGGCGGCGGATTTATTGTTTCGGCCGGTCTTTCCCAGCTTATTGATTATTTGAGAAATCTTAAATTTACCGATGAGGATATTGAATATCTCCGCTCAACCCAAGGGTTCGGGGAGGATTTTCTCGATTACCTCAAAAATTTCAAATTCACCTGCGACGTTTGGGCGGTTCCCGAGGGAACGCCGGTGTTTCCCTTCGAGCCGGTCATAACGGTTAGGGGTCCTCTTGCCGAGGCTCAGTTTATCGAGGCGGCGCTGCTTATGATAATCAATCATCAGTCGCTTGTCGCCACCAAGGCCTCCCGCATTGTCCGCGCGGCCGACGGCAGAGAGGTTTATGAATTCGGAACAAAGCGTGCCCACGGAGCGGGTTCGGCCGTCTACGGTGCCAGAGCCGCGTATATCGGCGGCTGCACCGCGACCTCCAATGTACTTGCCTCAAAGGAATTCGGAATTCCCGCCTTTTCCACCATGACCCACAGTCTTGTTCAGGCCTTTGACACCGAATACGAGGCCTTTAAATATTATGCCGAGCAGTTCCCCAACAACTGCGTTTTGCTTGTGGACACATACAGCACGGTCAAGTCCGGCGTGCCCAATGCCATAAAGGTGTTTGACGAGGTGTTAAAGCCCATGGGCGTTCGTCCAAAGGGTATAAGAATCGATTCGGGCGATATAACCTATCTTTCCAAAAAGGCCCGCCGTATGCTCGACGAGGCCGGTTATGCCGACTGCCAGATAACCGTCTCCAATTCCATAAACGAGGACATTGTCCGCGATATGCTTATTCAGGGAGCCCCCGTCGACTCATTCGCCGTGGGAGAGCAGCTTATAACCGCCGCCTCCGAACCTTCCTTAAACGGCGTTTACAAGCTTTCTGCAATCGAAAAGGACGGAGAGCTTGTCCCGAGAATTAAGATAAGCGACAATACCGGCAAAATCACCACTCCCGGATTTAAGACGGTTTGGCGTCTTTTCGACCGAGAGGCAGGCAAGGCCGTTGCCGACGTCGTAACTCTCGACGGCGAGGAAATCGACCAGACCGCGCCCTATGAGCTTTTCGACCCCATTCACACATGGAAAAGAAAAACGGTGGACAACTTTGTCGCCCGCCGTCTGCTTCAGCCCATATTCGTGAAGGGTCAGTGCATCTATTCAAGCCCCACTCTTCCCGAAATTCAGAGCTACTGCCGTTCGCAGATTTCCTCTCTTTGGGAGGAGGTCACCCGCTTTGAGAATCCCCACCATTATTATGTGGATATGTCTCAAAAGCTTTGGGATCTGCGCCAGCAGCTGCTCACCAAGTTTTCAAAATAGGAGTTATTTATGAGGAAAAAAATAATTGCTCTTTTGCTTTTGTCCTCGGCCCTTTTAAGCCTTTGCGCCTGCAAAAAGGGCGACGGAGAAAATGCTGCCGAGTCGGTCTATTCCGACCCGACCTATTTCAACGGCACAACCACCGTCAAGGTCAGCGACGAGGCGGCCGTGGCGGCGCTCACTTCCGGTGAAATGGAGGTTCAGACCTCCGAGGACGGCCCTTTTGTTACCATAAAGCTGGGGACAACGGCCGAGAAATTCACCCCGCTTTTCCCCGAGGGCGAAATGCAGTATCTCGAGCGCAAGGGTTATGCCGAATATCTCCCGGTGGGAAGTCAGATTTTCGTTTCTCTCGACGCTCCCGAGGAGGGTGCCGTGGCAATTTCCCAATACGGCGACGTTTTTCAGTTTTCTCCCACCATCACCACCAAGGAGCAGATTCGCAAGGTGATGGGCGAGCCGAAATATGACGGCAGCGTTGCCGACGTTTGCTCGGAAAGTTTGATTTACGGCACCTCGGAGGCAAGCTGTCTTGCCTATGAAAAGGACGGAAATCAGCTTTGGTTCATATTCACCGCCGATGACATTTTCCAGTCGACCGTCATGTGCAAGGCGGGAAAATTTATTTTCAACGATTAAATAACGGCCGCAACGGCAAGGGTTTCCAAAAGCTCGGCAAAAATTTTGTCGGCGGTGTGCACCGAAGAAATCTGCGGCAGCTTTATGTCGATGCAGGGAGCTTTAAGGGCTGCCGAAGCCCATTTTCTGAAAGTACCTGCCGACGAGTCGGATATTTCGGCCTCCATGGCATATCCCGAGAGGGAGGAAAGCACCTTCGCAATGCGTTTCGAATTTTTGTGGGGGCTGTCGCTGCGCCAAAGAATTTCTCCCTTTCCGCCCGACAGGCGGCAAATCAAATTAGGCTCAAATGATGTCAAAAAATTCCGAAGTCCTGCGGTCTCAGGCTCGGAAAAGGCTTTTTGACCCGAAAAACCGAATGGGCTTTTTGTGAATTTTCCCGAAAGCCTCTCTTTTTGTGTTCTGTCCGCAAAATCGTGGTCAAAATTTCCCTCAAGCTCAACGCCGCCCGCGTTTGCCCGATAGCTTTCCGTCTGCCTGCCGAAAAAGGCCGCGCTTTTTTGAAGCCACGGCAGTCCCGCCGCGGTTCCCGCCGAAAATATTTCGGCTCCGTCGGGATTGAGACAGGGGATGAAAACCGCCGTGCGCTCCTCGGCCGCCTTTTTTATGTTGATTTCGCAAAGCACCTTTTCGGAAAAAAGAGCGTCGAAATATCGGCGGGCAAATGAGATGACGGTTTTTACCGAAAGTATGCCGTCGCCCTCAAAACCGCCGATGATAAAGTTTGCGTGGAGAGGGTTCCCCGCCGTTAAGGCAAAAATGTCCCGTCCCATGCGGCTTTTGGCCGCGGGAATAAGTTTTATGCCGGGGTATTTTACCTTAAGGGAAAGCAGCTCCTTTTGAAATTTCGCATAATCAAAATATAAGTTGTCCATTTTTCGGTTCTCCTCGGTTCGCACATAAGCGGCGTTTTATGCGGTTGTCGGACTTGTTAATTTCTATTCGGGAAGGTTGTTTTTTATGATTAAAGAAGAAAAAACGGTGGAAAAGATTTATAAGTTCAAGGGGAATATTATAAATGTCCGCTGTGACCGTGCGCTGACCTGCGACGGCCGCCCCTGCACGAGAGAAATCGTCGAGCACCCTGGCGGGGTGAGCATAATCGCCTTTAACGATAAAAACGAGCTTTTTCTTGTCAGACAGTACCGTTATGCCGTGGGTGAGTCGCTGCTCGAGCTGCCCGCCGGCAAGCTTGAAAGGGGAGAGAACCCTCTCTCATGCGCCAAAAGGGAGCTTGTCGAGGAAACGGGGTACGAGGCCGAGAATTTCACCCTTTTCGGTGTGATGTATCCTTCTCCCGGCTGCCTTGAGGAAAAGCACTATATTTACCTTGCCGACGGACTTCGGTTCAAGGGTCAGCATCTTGACGATGACGAGTTTCTCGACGTGGTGACCCTGCCCTTTGAAAAGGCACTCGAAATGGTGGAAAACAACGAAATAACCGACGCCAAGACCCAAATCGGCATTTTAAAGCTTGCCCTTCATAAAAATCTTGACTAACCCCTGCAAAGGTTATATAATAACATGAATACAGAAGAAAGTTGTGGATTGAAATGTTCAGAAACAGTAAAGAATCCCGCCGCGAAAAGGACGGCATAGTTTATTTTGTCCGCCCCGACATCGAGGCCGACGGAAAGACCTATGAGCGCCTTGCGGTTCAGACTCATTTTGTCGAGCGGGGCGAGGATTATATAGAGCTTATAAAAAAATATGTTCTGCCTCTTTATGAGGAGGGCGACGTGTTGTCCATCGGCGAAAAAATCATGTCCATGTGCCAGAACAACACGGTGGAAAAAAAGGACGTCAAGCTGGGCTTTTGGGCAAAATTTCTTTCCAAATTTGCCATGCATGAAATTTATGGAATCACTGAACACAGTTCAGG
>URYV01000098.1 GCA_900552285.1 uncultured Oscillospiraceae bacterium | reverse complement strand
GTCTGGCGATCATCGGCACCGAACGCCACGAAAGCCGCCGTGTGGACCGCCAGCTGCGCGGACGTGCCGGACGTCAGGGCGACCCCGGACGCAGCCGTTTCTTCCTGTCCATGGAGGACGACCTCATGCGTCTGTTCGGCGGCGACAAGCTGGGCAATATGTCCATGTTCCCCGACGACGAGCCCATTGAAAGCAAAATGCTGACCAACGTTATCGAAAACGCTCAGCAAAAGGTGGAGTCCCGCAACTTTGCCGCCCGAAAGAGCACGCTGGAATTCGACGACGTCATGAATCAGCAGCGAAACAAGATTTATTCCCAGCGCGATCAGGTTCTTAACGGCGAAAACCTTAAGGAATCGGTTCAAAAAATGATAAAGGACACCATTCACGGTCAGTGTGCGCTTTATCTTAACGACCCCAAGGTTCACGACAACTGGAACGTCAAGGGGCTGCGCGACCACTTCCTCGGCTGGCTGACAAAGCCCGACGATTTTGAATTCACTCCCGAGCAGCTTGCCGAAGCCACTCCCGACAGCATTGCCGACACCCTTTACGAGCGTGCCTGCGAAATTTATGAAAGCAAGGAGGCCGAATACGGCTCCGACGTCATGAGAGAGCTCGAGCGGGTCATTTTGCTCAGATGTGTCGACACCCATTGGATGGACCACATCGACGCCATGGACGAGCTGAGAAACGGCATTCATCTGCGCGCCTATGCTCAGCACGACCCCATTGTGGAATTCCGCAACGAGAGCTATGATATGTTCAACGCCATGAGCGAGGCCATATGCGAGGACACCGCCAAGCTTATTCTCACGGTGAGAATTCGCCGCGAGGAGGACGTTAAGCGCGAGCAGGTGGCCAAGGTGACCTCCGAAAGTTCCGGCGGCGACGTCAAGGGACGCACCGTCGTCAAGACCAAGTCCCAAAAGGTGGGACGCAACGACCCCTGTCCCTGCGGCAGCGGCAAAAAGTATAAAAAATGCTGCGGCAGAGACGAGGCATAAGGTAAAGGCGGGGCAGAAAAGTTTTTGAACCTGCCCGACCTTGACCCAACTTATAATTTTAAAGGAGAGAACATTCTTTTATGGATGACCCCGGAAATTTATTTCTTAAACTGATGCTTCTTCTTGTGCTGATTTTGGTCAACGCCTTTTTTGCCATGAGCGAAATTGCCGTCATTTCTCTTAACGACGCCAAAATCGACAAAATGGCCGAGGAAGGCCACAAAAAGGCCAAAAAGGTGGTTAAGCTCACCGAAAATTCCGCCGCATTTTTGTCCACCATACAAATCGGCGTAACACTTGCGGGATTTTTGACCTCGGCTTCGGCCTCCCAAACCTTTGTGGAAAAATTCGGAGCCACCCTTGTTTCCTGGTTCGGCGCCTTCGGGCAGAGCCACGCGGGCTTTTTAAACGGGCTTTCCCTTGTGCTTGTTACCGTTATCATGTCCTATTTTTCCCTTGTGCTGGGCGAGCTTGTGCCCAAGAGAATTGCCATTGAAAACCCCGAAAAGGTGTCCTTTGCGGTGGTTGGGGTGCTGCTTTTCGTAAAGCGCATTATGCGCCCCTTTATCGCGCTGCTTTCGGCCTCCACAAATCTTTGCGTCCGACTGCTGGGCATCGACCCCGGTTCCGAGCCGGAAAACGTCACCGAGGAGGAAATCCGCATGATGGTCGACGTGGGCGAGGAAAAGGGCGTTATCGAGGAAAGTCAGAAGGAAATGATAAACAACATTTTCGAATTTGACGACACCCCCGTGGACGAAATAATGACCCACCGAACCGATGTTGTGGCGGTGGAAATCACCGACAGCATAGACAGCACCGTCAAGGTTGCGGTGGAGGAAGGATTTTCGAGAATTCCCGTTTTCGAGGACGATCTTGACAACATTGTCGGCGTTATATACGTCAAGGATCTGCTGCCCTATGTGGGAAGCGAAATTCCCGCAGCCGACACCCTCTCTCAAAAAATGCGTGAGGTTTATTTTGTTCCCGAGACCAAAAACTGCCGCGATCTGTTCACCGAAATGACCGAAAAGCGTATTCAGCTTGCGGTTGTGGTGGATGAATACGGCGGAACGGCGGGAATCGTCACCATGGAGGACCTTATCGAGACAATCGTGGGCAACATCCGCGACGAATATGACGACGAGGACGAGGACATCGAGCAGCTTTCGGAAAACGTTTTCACGGTGGACGGAGTTATCGACCTTGACGAGCTGTCGGAAAAGCTGGGCAGAGAGCTGCCCGACGGCGACTATGACACCCTTGCCGGCATGATTATGGCAAAGCTCGGCTATATCCCAAAGGAAGGCGAGCACCCCACCGTTGAGGCGGCGTACACCCTTTTCACGGTGGAAGAGGTGGACGAGCGGCGCATCGAAAAGGTGCGGGTGGAAAAGCTGCCCATTCCGAAGGATGAGACCGACGAGGATGAAAAATCCGACAAAAAGGACAAATCCGACCGCGAGGAAAAGCGGGAAAAGGAGGATAAAAAATCCTCCCGCGAAGAATAAATTTTTAAAAATAAAAAAAGGTTGCACGGTTTTGTGCAACCTTTTTGCTTTTTTGCGCCCTTTATTGAGGGCAATGTGTTACACTGCGGCACATTTCCCAATAAACTGTTATCAGGAGGGAAAAGCTATGGCAGTATACAGATTTTCAAAATCACGGCAGGGAAACAATCTTGTTTCCGACCACTTCAGGGTGTCGGAGTTTGCCTGTCACGACGGCTCGGACGAGGTGCTTATCGACGTCGACCTTGTGTTCAAGCTGGAGGTGCTCAGGCAGAAATTCGGCCGCCCCATGGTCATTTCAAGCGGCTACCGCACGCCGTCATGGAACAAAAAGGTGGGCGGAAAATCCGGCTCATATCATGTTAAGGGACAGGCCTTTGACATTGTGACCGAGGGGGTCGAGCCCTACGACGTGGCTCATGCGGCGCAGGGACTTTGGATAAACGGAATCGGCTGTTATTATGACGACGGCTTTGTCCACATCGACGCCAGGAAAAATCCGAGTTTTTGGAAAAATCAAACGGTCACACCGGTGGAGACCTTCGAAAATCTTCCGGCGCTCGGCTGCACGCCGAAAAATCTGCGCCTGGCGCTTATGGCCGACGGACGCACCTTCCCCGAGCACGGAATTTCCGACGGGGCGCAGGACAGCGAATTTATGAACGCCCTTAAGGCCACGGCCGTTAAAAGGGGCGGAGGATTTTCAAACGCCGCAAAAATCGTTCAGCGCACGGTGGGAGCAAACCCCGACGGTATCCCCGGCAGCGAGACCGAAGCGAAAATTCGAGCTTGGCAAAGGGCAAACGGCCTATACGCCGACGGAATTTTCGGCATAAATTGCTTTAAAAAGGCGCTGGGAATATAAGGAGGGATTTTTTTGAAAATAAACTGGAAGGTAAGAATAAGAAATTCGCAATGGTGGTTTTCGGTGGCGCTTGCAGTGGCCGTGCCCATAGGGGCATATTACGGACTGACCGGCTCGGACGTGACGTCCTGGGGAGTGTTTTTCTCCACCCTTAAAAGGGCCGTTTTAAATCCGTATGTTTGTTTCACGGTGATTGCAAGCGTGTGGAATGCCGTCGTCGACCCCACCACAAAGGGATTTTCCGACAGCGAGCAGGCGCTTTCCTACGAGCGGCCGAAATGCGACAAATAGCAAAAAAGGGCCTTTGAAATCAAAGGTCCTTTTTTATGGTGTTATTTTGCCAAAAGAAGGTCGGTAAACTGCTCGGCGGCACGGGCCGAACGGCCGCCCTTTCGCAGGGCATATTCCTCCGCCTTAAGCAGCAGCTCGTCCTCGGGAAGAGAAATACCCTTCTTTTGCGCCAGGTTTTTGACAATTTCAAGATAGAGCTTTTTGTCGGGCTTTCCGAAGAGAACGGTCAGTCCGAAGCGCTCGGAAAGGGACAGCAGCTCGGCCTTGGTATCATTTGCGTGAACGTCGTCGCCCTCCCGGTCGGAAAAGCTTTCCTTGACAAGGTGGCGGCGGTTGCTTGTGGCATAGATAACGGCGTTTTGCGATTTTGCCGAAGCCGAGCCCTCCAAAATGGCCTTGAGGGTACCGAGGGAGTCGTCGTTTTTGTTGAAGGAAAGGTCGTCGATGAAAATTATGAATTTCAGCGGATTTTCCCTTATCTTGCCGAAAACTCCGGGAAGTTCGGGCAGCTGAGCCTTGGAAAGCTCGATAAGCCGAAGTCCCTCACAGGACAGCTCGTTTGTCACCGCCTTGACGGTGGAGGATTTTCCCGTTCCCGCGTCGCCGCAAAGCAGCACGTTTGCCGCAGGTTTCCCCTCAAGCAGCGCCTTTGTGTTGTCAAGCACCTTTTTACGCTCGGCCTTATAGCCGAAAAGGCTGTCGAGACGAATTTCGTCGGGGGATTCAAAGGGCAGAATTTCGCCCTTTTCCACCCTGAACATGGTGTGGCGGGCGAAAATGCCGTAGCCGGTTTTGCAGGCATCCTTTGCCCGCTTTGCGTAAAGCTCGACGAAGTTATATGAAGTCGAGTCAAAATCGGGAAGTGAAATTTCGCCGCAAAGGTCGGATTTAAGCTGTTTTGCGCCTATTGCCGACAGCTCGGAAAACAGGGCAAGCTCGGACTCTGCGGCGCTTTTCACGGCGGCGGGAATTTCCCGCTTTGCCGCCGAAAGCCTTATGAAAATGTTTTCATCCTCGAAAACGCAGGTCTTAAGGCACTCGCCGAAATCGCAGCCGTTTTCATAGACGGACTTAACAAAATCGGCGTAAAGGGCGATGTTTTCGGCACTTTGCCCGTCGGCCGCAATGCCGTCGAGAAGGCGGATAAGCCTTGACAGGGCGGGGCTGTCCGCCACCCCCTTAAAAACCGTCACGGCCTTAAGCCGCAGTCTTAAATTTTCAAGAGCTTCGGTCAAAAAAATCACTGTCTTTCGTTGATAATTGCGCCTTTATCGGCCGAGGAAACCTGCCGCCCGATATGGGATAAAGGTATATAAGATAGCCGGTGAGGTTCTCTTTTTTGAGAATTTTGTCGGTCTTTTTGCGGCTTTCTATTTCCTCCTCCGACACCTCAAGGGTTATCGAGTTGTTCGGAATGTCGATATTTATGGTGTCGCCCTCGTGAACATAGGCGATGAGACCGCCGTTTGCCGCCTCGGGAGAGATGTGGCCTATGCTGGCGCCCCTTGTTGCGCCGGAAAATCTTCCGTCGGTTATGAGAGCCACCGTTTTGTCAAGACCCATTCCCGCAATGGCCGAGGTTGGAGACAGCATTTCTCTCATGCCGGGGCCGCCGGCGGGGCCTTCATATCTGATGACCACCACGTCGCCGGGATTTATGCCGCCGTCGTAGATGACCTTAATGGCCTCCTCCTCGCTGTTGAAAACACGGGCTTTGCCGCTGTGAACCAGCATTTCCTCCGCCACGGCCGAGCGCTTTACAACGCAGCCGTCCTTTGCGAGGTTGCCCTTGAGCACGGCGATACCGCCGGTTTTGGAGAAGGGATTTGACAGCGGTCTTATGACCGAGCCGTCGGTTCTTTGAACCTTTTCGAGGTTTTCCTTAAGGGTTTTTCCGGTGACGGTCATGCAGTCGGTGTTGATGAGGCCGCCGCTTTCAAGCTCCTTGAGCACGACGGGAATTCCGCCCGCCTCGTTAAGATCCTCCATATAGGTGTGGCCTGCGGGGGCAAGGTGGCAAATGTTCGGGGTCTTTTCGCTGATGCCGTTTGCCATGTCGAGGTCAAGCTTAATTCCGCATTCGTTGGCAATGGCGGGAAGATGAAGCATTGTGTTTGTGGAGCAGCCCACCGCCATGTCGGCGGCAAGGGCGTTATAAAATGCCTTTTCGGTCATGATGTCGAGAGGCTTTATGTCCTTTTTCACAAGGTCGACCACGGTCATGCCCGCGTGCTTTGCAAGCTCGAGACGGCTTGAATAGACGGCGGGAATTGTGCCGTTGCCGGGAAGAGCCATGCCGATGGCCTCGCACAGGCAGTTCATGGAATTGGCCGTATACATACCCGAGCAGGAGCCGCAGGTGGGACAGGTCTTACATTCATATTCGAGAAGCTTTTCTTCGGAAATTTTACCCGCCATGAAGGAACCCACCGCCTCGAACATTCCCGAAAGGCTGGTCTTGTGACCGTCCACGCGGCCGGCAAGCATGGGGCCGCCCGACACGAATACG
>URYV01000097.1 GCA_900552285.1 uncultured Oscillospiraceae bacterium | reverse complement strand
CTTGATGACGAGCTTTGCATACGCCTTGATAAGGGTATGGGAACAAACTATCTTACAATGTTTGATATGTTTTCCGCTTGGCAGGAACAAGCGGAAAAGTTCAAAAACGGAGAAATCACAAAAGAGGAATATGATAACTGGAGATATAACTATCCTGAAAGCGTCGCTTTTAATTCTCGTAAGTAAAACGGAATATAATAGAAAACGCAAAAAAGGCATTACCGACTGCAAAAGTCAGTAATGCCTTTTATAGTATTAAGATAATTGTACCTGCAAACCGATAGAACACTTAGAATAATGGCGTTTTACGGTTTGCTATCATTTTGCTATCAAATCGGGAATTTGAGAGCCTAAAACCCAGTGTTTAAGCCACTTTTACGACTTCTGTAAATTATTCCCATTCTATGGTGGCGGGGGGCTTATCGGTAATGTCGTAAACCACACGGTTGATTCCGTCGACCTCGTTTGTGATGCGTCTGGAAATTTTCGAAAGGAGCTCGTGGGGCAGCCTTGCATATTCGGCCGTCATGAAATCTCCCGTCACAACCGCGCGGACGGCAACGGTATAATCGTATGTTCTTCCGTCTCCCATAACTCCCACCGAGCGGCTGTTCGTCAACACGGCAAAATATTGGCTGGCCTCGCTGCCGGAATTTCCTATTTCCTCACGGACAATCGCATCCGCGTCACGGAGAATGTCGAGTTTTTCTCTCGTCAGATCACCGATAACGCGAATGGCAAGACCAGGACCCGGGAAGGGCTGACGGTCGACAAGAAAATCGGGCAGATTAAGCTTTCTTCCGACCTCTCTTACCTCGTCCTTAAAAAGACCGCGAAGGGGTTCGACAATGCCCTTAAAGCCTATGTCCTCGGGAAGTCCGCCCACATTGTGGTGGCTCTTTATGGTCGCCGCCTTGCTGTTACCCGATTCGATAACATCGGGATAAATGGTTCCCTGAGCAAGAAATGCCGCTCCGCCGATCTTTGCCGCCTCCTCGTTAAAGGTTTCGACAAAAAGACGTCCGATTATTTTTCTCTTCTGTTCAGGCTCCCAAACACCCTTAAGCTCGCCAAGGAATTTTTCAGATGCGTCGACTCTGATAAAATTAAGATCGCGTTTTGTGAATATTTCCTCGATTTCGTCGCCCTCGTTTTTACGCATAAATCCGTGGTCGACAAATATGCAGGTGAGCTGTCCGGGAATTGCCTTTGAAAGCAGCGCGGCGCAAACCGAAGAATCCACTCCGCCCGAAAGACCGAGCACAACCTTTTGGTCGCCGACCTGCTCTCTGACGGCGGCAATTTGGGTTTTGATATAATCGTCCATGGAATAGTCGCCCAAAGCACCGCAAACATTATAGAGGAAATTTCTTATCATTTTCGTTCCGTTCTTGGTGTTAACCACCTCGGGATGAAACTGAAAACCGTAAAGCTTTCTTTCGGCATTCTCCACGGCGGCATTGGGGCAGTCGGCGGTTTTGCCGAGATTGACAAATCCTTCCGGCAGCATGCTCAGATAATCGGTATGACTCATGAGAACGGGCTGTGTTCCCTCAAGACCTTCGAAAACCGGCGATTTTGCCGTCATTTCCATATCGGTGGTGCCGTATTCGCTGACGGTACAGCTTTCCACGGTGCCTCCGCAGAGGTAGGTCATGAGCTGAAAACCGTAGCAAATTCCGAGCACTGGTATTCCGAGTCTGAAAAGCTCATCGGAGCATTTGGGAGAGGCGTCGTCATAAACGCTGGAGGGACCGCCCGTCAGAATGATTCCGATGGGATTCATGCTTTTGATTTCTTCAATGGGGGTATCGCCCGGCTTTATAAAGGAGTATACTCCGCATTCTCTGACTCTGCGGGCAATAAGCTCCTTATACTGACCGCCGAAGTCCAAAACTAATACCAACTGATTTTTCACAAAATTCACCCTTTAAAAAATATAGTATAACGTTTAAAAGTTCTTTATCTTTCCTTAAATTTGTTGCTGCGAACGGGGTGGCGGAGCTTTCTCAGCGCCTTGGCCTCGATCTGACGGATTCGTTCGCGGGTAACGTTAAACTGACTTCCTACCTCCTCAAGGGTGTGGCAGCGGCCGTCGCGAAGTCCGAAACGAAGACGCACGACCTCTTCCTCTCTCGGAGCGAGTGTGTGAAGCACGGCGTCAATATCCTCGTTTGTTATGGATTTTAAAGCTGCGTCGTCGGGTGCGGGAGCGTCCTCATCGCGGATAAAGTCCACAAGACGGCTGTCCTCCTCGGGGCCGATGGGGGTTTCCATGGAAACGGGCTCCTGTGCGACGCGCATTATTTCTCTGACCCTTTCCACCGAAAGGCCCATATATTCGGCAATCTGCTCCTCGCTGGGGTCATATCCGTTTTCATGAAGCAAACGGCTGTGAGCCTTTTTGAGTCGGTTGATGGTTTCCACCATGTGAACGGGTATGCGAATGGTGCGGGCCTGGTCGGCAATGGCTCTTGTTATGGCCTGTCTTATCCACCAGGTGGCATAGGTGGAAAATTTAAATCCCTTGGTATAATCGAATTTCTCCACCGCCTTTATAAGACCTACGTTGCCCTCCTGAATGAGGTCAAGGAAATGCATTCCCCTTCCCACATATCTTTTTGCAATGCTGACGACAAGGCGCAGATTGGCTTCGGTCAGACGTTTTTTCGCCCTTTCGTCTCCTTCGTTTATCTTGATTGCAAGCTCGATTTCCTCCTCCGCGGAAAGCAGCGGAACACGGCCGATTTCCTTAAGATAAAGCTTGACCGGGTCGTCGAGAGCGACATTATCGGTAATTATTTCGTCCTCAATGGTGTCCTCGGGAATTTCCTCGACCTCAAGCTCCTCGGCTGTGGGCTCGAGAAAATCGAGATCGAGAAGAGGAACCTCGGCATCGGGATTTTCCGCCATGGCGCTGTCGTCAAGCTCGTCGATATTTTTCAAGATATCTTCTTCCTCGGGCTCCTCCTGCTCGGGCTGATTTGCGGCCGGTTGCCCGTCAAGCAGATCGTCGAAAAGGTCAAGCTCGTCCTCTTTTGAATTCTTTTTCACATCGGCGTCGGTCTTTTTGGACTTAGCGGTCTTTTTAACCGTTTTCTTGTCGGACTGATTCTGCTCGATGTCCTTAATTTCTTCGGTTTCTTTCTTTTTAGTTGCCATCTTCTTTAACTCCCTTAACTTTTTGTTTTTTTATTCTGTCCATTGCGGCAAAAAAATCGTCGTCATTGTCAAAGCCCTCTTTTTTTGCGCTTTGATTTAACTTTTCCTGCCTCATTATATAATAGCAATCGGCACATTCCTCAAGGGTGTTCGCCCTCATGGCTCCCTTGGAGGAAATTTCGGCAATACGGCCGATTTCTTCCGAGGTAAAATCGGAATTAAGCGCCGTAATGTCCACCGAGCGCCCGCTCTTGGCGCGGCTTAGCAGAACCGAAAAGATTTTCCGATTAAATTCGGTCACAAAATCGTCCTCGGTAACCTTTGACGCCACCCGCAAAATATAGTCGGGATTTCTGAGCAAAACCGAAAGCATCCCTTCCTCGGCATTGGCCGCACGGAGGTTCTTAGGCTTGTCCCTGTTTACCGTGTCCTCGGTTTTCGGACGAATGATTTTGCCGGTTTGTTGCTTTATCTTTTTGCGGTATTCCTTTTTACCGAAATTCTCGGACATTTTGAGAATCGAGTCCTTGGAGACCGAATATTTGTCCGAAAGCCGTCCGGCGTAAACCTCCCGCTCAACGGGAGATGTAACATCCGAAAGAATACGCGCCGCGGTTTCCAAAAATCTGATTTTCCCCGCGTCGTTCGTCACGTCGACCTTTTCAAGCGCACGCTCGATTCGGTATTCCACAACGCTTAGAGCATTGTTCATAAGCTCCTTAAACTTTGCCGTTCCGTCGCTCGGGTAAAGCTTCATAAATTCGTCGGGGTCCTTTCCCTTCGGAATAACGATAATTTTTACGGCGCAGGATGCTTTTGAAAGAATCCCTATTGCCCGCTCTATCGCCTTTTGACCCGCGTCGTCCGAGTCAAAGCAAAGCAATATCTCCTTTGTATACCGCGAAAGGAGCTGCGCCTGTTCCTCGGTGAAGGCCGTTCCGAGAGGAGCTACCGAATTGAAAATTCCCGCCTTTTGCAGCGCAATAACATCCATATACCCCTCGCAAAGCACAAGTCTTTCCTCGCAGGAATTTTTCGCAAAATTCAGCGCATAGACATTGTGGCTTTTTTTATAGACAGGGGTATCGGAGGTATTTATATATTTGGCTCCGTCGCTTTTGGGCAGCTTTCTTCCGCCGAAAGCAATCACATTTCCCCGAACATCTATTATGGGAAACATGATTCTGTTGCGGAATCGGTCGTAAAAGCTGTTGTTTCTTCCGCTTTTTGACACAACGTTTGCCGCCGTCATTTCTTCATATGTAAAGCCCTTGGATTTAAGGTGATCGCGAAGTCCGTTCCACGAATCCGGTGAAAATCCGAGCCCGAAATGCTTCATGTCCCTGTCCGAAAGGCCTCGGCTTTTGAAATAATCATATCCCGCCTTGCCCGCCGGCAAAAAGAGGGTCGTATTGAAAAATTTCGCCGTTTCGCGATTTATGGAATAGATTTTGTTTTTAAGCCTGTGGACTCCGTCGTCGGCGCTGTCAATGGGAACGGTCATTCCGGCACGCTGGGCAAGAAATTTCACGGCGTCGACATAGTCGAGATTTTCGATAAGCCGAATGAACCGTATAACGTCCCCGCCCGTTCCGCAGCCGAAACAATAAAATGAGCCGTTTTCGGGATAAAGCGTGAAGGAGGGCGTTTTTTCGTTGTGAAAGGGGCAAAGTCCCTTGGGATTGCGCCCGCCCTTTTTTATGTTTATATATGACGAAACAACATCCTCAATCGGATTTCGCTCCTTAAGCTCAAGGAGAAAATCCTCATTAAACGCCATAAAATCGCCTCATTTCCATGAATAGGGTATAAACAGATCCTCATACACACGAATTGCATATCTGTCGGTCATTCCCGCAATATAATCGCAGACCGCCCGCTCGACGCCCTCTTTTTCAAGTATGAGCTTGCATTCCGAGCTCAGCATATCGGTGTGGTCAAGAAAATAATTATAAAGGGTTTTAACAAGAAAGGCTGCCTTTCCCTCCTGGCTTTTGGCAACGGGATTTCGGTAGACCCGCTCAAACATAAATTCGTGCAGATCGTCAAACTGCTTTGAAACCGAACTGTCGACGCTTATGTCTCCCGTGCCCTCGCTGCCCGAAATAACCGCTCCGACAAGGGTGTTTATCCTTGCGCTGCGGCGGTCTCCGAGAGCGGAGATAATATCCCGAGGAATGTCGCTTTCCTTTAAAACATCCGCGCGAACCGCGTCGTCGATGTCGTGATTTATGTATGCGATTCGGTCGGCAAGACGAACCACTCTCCCCTCGAGGGTCTCGGCCACGCCGTTCGTGTGTTTAAGTATTCCGTCCCGAACCTCAAAGGTCAGATTGAGTCCTCGGCCGTTCTTCTCAAGGCGTTCCACGACGCGGACGCTCTGTTCGCTGTGGCGAAATCCCAGGGGGCAAATTTCGTTAAGCGCCCTTTCCCCAGCGTGTCCGAAGGGAGTGTGACCGAGATCATGGCCAATGGCAATCGCCTCGGTCAAATCCTCGTTAAGCCGCAAGGCGCGTGAAATCGTCCGTGCAATCTGCGAAACCTCAAGGGTGTGAGTAAGTCTCGTTCGGTAGTGGTCACGCTCGGGATCGAGAAACACCTGGGTCTTATATTTAAGACGGCGGAAGGCATTACAATGGATAATACGGTCACGGTCTCTTTGAAAACAGGTTCTGACCGGGTCGGGCGGTTCAAAGGAAACACGTCCCTTGGACATCGAGCTTTTTCTCGCATTTTCGCAAAGCAAAAGATCCTCGGCCTTTTCCCAACGTTCTCTCAAGTTTTCGGACATACTTTTCACCCTCTCTTTTTCTTTCATTATATTTATTCGCAAAAATTCTCCCAAAACCTTTATTTTTTACGCTTTTTTTATTTTCGGGCGGAAAAAGAATGCCGCAATTATACCGAAAATAACCGCCGCCGTTATGCCTGCCGCCGTGGCTGTCAGTCCGCCCGTCAAAATCCCCAAAGTGCCCTGCTCGTCCACCGCTTTTTTCACACCGCTGGCTATGGCATATCCGAACCCGGTTATGCGGATTTGATTGGCTATCCAAAAACATTCGCAATTATGGATCCAG
>URYV01000096.1 GCA_900552285.1 uncultured Oscillospiraceae bacterium | reverse complement strand
TCTTCCGATGTCATGTTGCAGTATTCCGACGACAGCGCCGACAGCTATCCCAACATTTTTGACAACGCCAAAACCGACCCCGACGACGGGGACAAATCCCGCCTTATAAATTCTCTCAAAAATCTGTCCGAGCAGACCGACCCTGAAAACACGGTTGATGTCGAGTCGGTCATAAGATATTTTGTGGTTCATAATTTCACCGACAATTTCGACAGCTACACCGGCTCCATGATTCACAACTATTATCTTTACGAATCCGACGGCGTGCTTTCCATGATCCCCTGGGACTATAACCTGGCTTTCGGGACGTTCGGCTCCTCCGACGCCGAGAGCCTCGTGAATTTCCCCATAGACACTCCCGTTTCGTCGGGAACGGTGGAGTCCCGCCCCATGCTTTCGTGGATATTTTCAAGCGAGGAATACACAAATCTTTATCATGAGCTTTTCTCTGAATTTATATCAAAATATTTTGACGGCGGATACCTTGAGCAGCTTATAAGCGATACAAAAGAGCTTATCTCTCCCTATGTGGAAAAGGACCCCACAAAATTCTGCACCTATGAGCAGTTTGAAACGGGAGTCCTTACCCTTTCGGAATTCTGCAGCCTTCGGGCAAAGAGCATAAAGGGACAGCTTGGCGGCACAATTCCCTCGACGTCCGACGGACAGACCGCCGACCCGTCAAATCTTGTGTCGGCCGACGGCGTAAATGTCTCCGACATGGGAAGCATGGGCGGCGGAATGGGCGGGAATTTCCAAAACGGCGAAGGGCAAAATGCCGATTTCGCAAATGGCGGCCCTCAGTCTGCCGATGCATCCGACAGCGCGTCGCAAAGCGATTTGAACACGGGAACGGCGTCGGCTGCGCCCGATTCGCCTCCCTCGGCGAGCACGGCCACCGAAAGCTTTTCGCCGCCGAACTCGTAAAACCCCGCAAACCAAGCGTTTTTTCCTGCGCTGCCGTCGGCGGTTTTCCAACCCGTTTCGGCGGTGGCGGTTTTGCCGCCGTAAAGACCACTTTTCGGTCGGCTTGCCGCCGCCGTTCCGTCCTCAAAAACCCTTGTCATCATGTTTGAAAGGGTGACGGCGGTCTCTTTCGACATTATCCTACGTCCCTCGGTTCCCTTTTGATACTCGGTTTTTCCGTCCTTGTCTTTAAAGCCGGAAACGAGAAAGGGAGGGAAATAAACGCCGCCGTTTGCCACGGCATTTACGAGAAGCGACACCTGCAGCGGCGACACCGCAATATCCCCCTGGCCTATGGCGAAATTTGCAAGGGCTGCGGGGGATTCTTTTATTTTCGAAAGCTGTCCGAGGCTTGATTTTGCCGTCAGTCCCTCGGTTATGACAACGTCGGCCGAAAGCCCCGCCTTTTGTGCAAAATCGAAAATACTTTCGGCGCCCACCTTCTCGGCAAGGTTGATAAAATAGGTGTTGCAGGATTTTGCAAAGGCCTCGCTCATGTCTATTTCTTCGTGGCCGTCCTCCTTGTGACAGCAGAAAACGTTTCCGCAGTCGACGCTGCCCGAACAGAAATATTTTTCCTCCGGCGAAATGCCGTTTTCGAGGGCGGCGGCCGCTACGCAGATTTTAAAAATCGAGCCGAGATTGTATGAAAGCAGCCCTCGGTTCAAAAAGGGCGAATCGGCGTTGTCGAGAGCCGCCGACAGATTTTTCGGCGAAAATGAGGGGGTCGAGCAAAGGGCGAGGATTTCGCCGCTTGAGGTCTTTGTGACGGCCACGGCACCCTTTTTCACTCCCGAGAGGGCCTGCTCGGCCGCCTGCTGAATTCTTAAATCAAGGGTGGTTATTATTCCCTTTTCATATTCCTCAAAAAGGTCGTTCTTTTCCGGATTTACCCCAAGCAGCGGGCTGCCCGCGGCGTTTGCCGAAACGGCGGCCGTGCTTTCCTTTTCGCAAATAAGCCGTGAGTCGAAAATCGCCTCAAGCCCGGCCTTTCCGTGCAGCTCCTCGAAATCGAGATAACCGATAAGCTGAACGGCTGGAATGTAGGCGGGCGTTTTGTCGTATATTTTAAATACCGCCGCCCCGCTTGCCGAAAAATCTTTCGGGACATAAAGGGCAATCGGCTTGTTTTCGCGAAGACTCTCCACGATTTTTTCGGCTTCCCCCGCCGAAAAGCAGCGGTAAAGCTCCTTTGTGACTTCGGGCGTCGCGGTGAGCACGGCCTTGTATTTTTCCTCCCGATTGGTAATCGGGTCGAGATTTCGGTCAAAAACCGTGCCTCTCGGTCGGTCGACGGCCACCGAATAGCCGGAATACACTCCCGCCGAGGCCTTATATGCGTCGGAAAGGGCTATTCGGGCAACGGCAGCGGCCGACAGGGCAAAAACAAGGGTGAGGCACAGCGCCGCTTTAAACATTCTTTTCTTCAATTTTCTCATCCCTTTTTTTATCAGTTTGCCCCATGATGTCAAAAATATTGCGCCGCCGACCCGTTGTAAATCAGCGAATTGTTGACAAAATCGGGCTTCCGTGATAAAATCACACTATAAGTGTGGAAGTCTGCTGATTTTCACTTTAGGAAAAGAGGTTAAAATTATGTGCGGAATAGTCGGATATATCGGAGAGCAGAAGGTTGCCCCCATTCTGCTTGACGGACTTGCAAAGCTTGAATACCGCGGCTATGACTCGGCAGGTATCGCCTGTATCGAGAACGGAAATATAGAAATAGATAAAACCAAGGGACGTCTCGCCGATTTGAGCAAAAAAATCGACGGCGGCGAACACATTCCCTCCACCATAGGCATCGGCCACACCCGCTGGGCCACCCACGGAAAGCCCTCGGACGAGAATTCCCACCCCCATTTGTCGGAAAACGGCAAGTTTGCCATTGTTCACAACGGCATTATCGAAAATTACGCCGAGCTCAAGTCCGAGCTCATAAAGGAGGGTTTTTCCTTCCGTTCGGAAACCGATACCGAGGTTGTGGCAAATCTTCTCGAAAAGAACGACAACGGCGATTTTCTTGAAACCGTCAAAAAAACCGTCGATATGCTCCAGGGCTCCTATGCCTTCGGAATTCTGAGAAGCGATCGCCCCGACGAATTTGTGGCCGTGCGCCATGCTTCTCCTCTCATCGTCGGTCTCGGAGAGGGCGAAAACTTCATCGCCTCCGACGTGACCGCCGTTCTTAAACACACAAGAAAAATCTACCGCCTCGACGACGGCGACATTGTGTTGCTGTCGAGAGAGGGCGTTAAGGTTTTCGACAGCGAGCTCAATCCCGTCGACAAAAAGGCCGAGACCATTACATGGGACGTCAAGGCGGCCGAAAAGGGCGGATACGATTGCTTCATGAATAAGGAAATTCATGAGGAACCCACCGCTCTGCACGAGACCATTTCTCCCCGCATAAACGAGCGCGGCGAAATCGTGCTTGACGGCGTGACCGTCACCAAGGAACAGCTTAAAAAGTGCAACAAAATCTACATTGTGGGCTGCGGTTCGGCCTATCATGTGGGTATTGTGGGCAAATATATCGTCGAGCGCATGGCGAGAATTCCCGTCGAGGTCGACCTTGCAAGCGAATTCCGTTACCGCGAGCCCATTATCGACGAAAACACCCTTATGATTATCATCAGCCAGTCGGGCGAGACCGCCGATACCCTTGCCGCCCTGCGCGAGGGCAAGCGCTGCGGCGCCCGTATCATGTCCATCGTAAATGTGGTGGGTTCCTCCATCGCCAACGAGTCGGACGACGTGCTTTATACCTGGGCGGGTCCCGAAATCGCCGTGGCCACCACCAAGGCCTATTCCACCCAGCTTTCCATGATTTATCTCATCGCCCTTTACATTTCCCAAACCATGGGTATGCTGTCGGCCGACCTTGTGGCCGAGCATCTTGAGGCGGTAAAAAGCCTGCCCGAGCTTGTGGACGGAGTTATCAAGGCTACCGAGCCGGTCATGAAAAAGCTGGCCGACGAGTTCAAAAATATCGAGCACGCCTACTACCTCGGCCGCAATGTGGACTATGCCGTGGCCATGGAGGCCTCACTCAAGCTTAAGGAGGTCAGCTATGTTCATTCCGAGGCATATGCCGCCGGCGAGCTTAAGCACGGAACCATTTCCCTTATCGAGCCGGGAACCCTTGTGGTGGCGCTCAACTGCTGCAGCCACATATATGACAAGACCATTTCCAACATCGAAGAGGTCAAGTCCCGCGGAGCCAAGGTTCTGTCCATAACCACCGAGGGCAACACCTCCATCGAAAAATGCTCGGACTATGTTATCTATCTGCCCGCCGTCGACGAGCTTGTGCTGCCTTCGCTCGAGGTCGTTCCCATGCAGATGCTGGGCTACTTTATGGCAACCGTCAAGGGCTTCGACGCCGACAAGCCGAGAAACCTTGCAAAATCGGTAACGGTGGAATAATATGGCTGACATAAACGACATTAAAATCGAAAATCTTCTGGATCTTTCAAAGACCGACGCCGCCTCTCTTTTTGATGGCAAAGCCTTTCCCTTTGAGGTCCTCCCCGAAATAAAGAGCTATATTTTGAATGTTCTCATTCCCTCTCTCGACAAAAACGAGTTTGAGCAGGCGGGGGAAAACGTGTGGATAGCAAAGACGGCCAAGGTTGCCCCGTCGGCGCTTATAAACGGCCCGACCGTTATTTTTCCCGAGGCCGAAATCCGTCACGGAGCTTTTATAAGAGGCAGCGCCGTGGTTGGACGGGGTGCCGTGGTGGGAAATTCCACCGAGCTTAAAAACTGCGTGCTTTTCGACATGGTTCAGGTTCCCCACTATAATTATGTGGGCGATGCGGTGCTCGGCTTTAAGGCGCATATGGGCGCCGGTGCAATAACCGCAAACATCAAGGCCGATAAATCCAACGTTATAATAAGAGGCGGCCTTAACATCGACACCGGGCTTCGCAAAATGGGCGCCGTGCTTGGCGACTTTGCCGACGTGGGCTGCAACAGCGTGCTCACTCCCGGGGTCATAATCGGGCGGGGCACAAATCTTTATCCGCTTTCGATGGTTCGCGGCGTCGTTCCGGCAAATTCGGTTTACAAATCCGGCGGGAAAATCGCAAAAAAGAACTGAAATTTATTTTTCTTTTAAAAAACACTTGCATAATCCGTGGAGACGTGGTATATTTATTCTACCTCTCCACGGGTTTTTTTGTGGGCTTTTTTTGCGACCGAAATTTTTCGGTCAAAAAGAATGGGCATCTTTGCAGAAAAAATCCGCAATCTCAAAGTGAAGAGGGAGGATATTTTCCGACGGGAAACGGCTTGTCAGAGCCGAAAGTCGGACAATAAAAATTCCGAATCAGGAGGTGCCATAAAATGAGAGTTAAAATCACAATGGCATGCACAGAGTGCAAACAGCGCAATTACGACACTGTCAAAAACAAGAAAAACGATCCTGACCGTCTTGAAATGAACAAGTACTGCCGTTTTTGCAGAAAGCACACTCTCCACAGGGAAACCAAATAAGGAGGAAACTTAATGAAGGTTTTAAGAGATTTCTTAAAAGTGCTCACCGTGGTTCTTGCCGTGGCGACGCTTGTAGCATTTTTCTTTCCCCTTGTTTCGGTGGCGACCAATGCGGGCGACACCATATCCCTGACCGGAGCCGAACTCGCCTTCGGTGCCGATAAATCGGCCGCCCTCGGCGCGGACAGCGCAAACCTTTGGAAATCCGGATGGTTTTTCGCGTCCTTTATATTCGGTGCTTTGACTGCAATCTTTGCGGCTGTGGGTTTCTTCAAGAGCCAGAAATGGAACGGCGCGGCTCTCGTGACCGGACTTATCAATGCCATCATTATGTTGGTCATTCGCGTAAGCACGGTTGGAAGCTACGTTGACTTGAGAAATCTTATGTCGCAGATCGACGCGGAAAGCGCAAGCTATAATTTCACCATGACGCTCATGATGATTTTAAGCATCGCCACCCTCGTCATATGCGCGGTAATGGCTCTCGTACGCGACAAGGTCGCCGTCATGGAGTCAAACGGAAGCAAGATCTCCATACCCGCAAAGGTCAAGAAATTCCTTCGCGAGTATAAGTCCGAGATTAAAAAGATCGTATGGCCCACCGGTCGCTCGGTGGTCAAAAACACCATCGTTGTTCTGGTGATGTGTGCGATCGTGCTTCTTCTCGTTTGGGCGGTAGATACCGGTATGGGCGAGCTGCTTAAGCTTACCTACGGCGTTTCCGCTTCCTAATCCCGACTCTCCGAAATCGCATTTGAAAGGAGTCGGCACAATGGCTGAAGAAGCAAAATAAATACCTACATTAGGTAAAACTCCCGCGTAGAAATCTCC
>URYV01000095.1 GCA_900552285.1 uncultured Oscillospiraceae bacterium | reverse complement strand
GATAGACCGCAAAACCCTTGTCAAAGCTCTCGGAGCCGATTTTTATGTCGGAATTTATCTTGACGGGATTGTCGGAATCGTTTATGACCTGCCGCGGGGAAAGGGTGGTCATGTCCACATAGCCCGAATGGGAGAACGGGAAAGTAACCGCCGCGTCGCCGAAAACGGCAAGTCCGTCGCCCTCGGTTTTAAGAGTGACCGTCTTTGTTCCCGAGGGAAGTGCGGCCTCAAGCTTTTCAAGCTTATCCTTTGACAGCTCGGAGGAGGCGGCAATTTGCTTTCCATCGGCCTCGACAAAGAATTTGGCCTTTGCGGCGGCGCCCGACGTCTCGTCAAGTCCCACAAAGGCGGTAAATCCGTCGGCGGCAAGAGTCGAAACATCAAAGCTTGCAAAGCCGCTGCCGTTTATCGCCACGGCCGAGCGGCTTTCTCTCGCCCCGCCGATATGAAGCTTTTCGCCGTCGGAACGCTTGTTTACAAGAACATCGCCGTCGGCCTTAAAGGAGGCAAGAGCCGCGCTCGCCTTACCGCTGCTTTCTTCCGCCGCCGAAAAGGCCGGACAGCAGGCCGCCGTCAGGCAAGCCGCCGTAAACAGAGCCGCCGCCTTTTTCCACAATTTTTTCATTTTCACAAGATCACGCCTTTCTGTGCCGTTATGTTGCACAGTTTTTTTGTAATACCTCTTTATAATACCCGCCGACTCGTCACAAGTCAAGATGATAATTCGTCCTTTTTGATTTTTTCATGTTATTTGCCCAACTTTTTTGCCGCAAAAAGGGCGCAAAAAAGCCCCCGCCGAAAAAAACGTTTTCTCGGCGGGGGCCTTGTGATTAAATTATTTCTCTACGGGGAAGGCGTCGATTTTTGCCACGGCCTTCTGGAGAATAAGCAGAGCGTCGGTAACGGTGATTTTTCCGTCGCCGTCAACATCTGCCGCGGTAACCTGGCTGTCGGAAAGGCTGATCTTTCCGACCGAACCCTGAAGTGCAAGCAGAGCGTCGGTGACGTTGACTTCGCCGTTTTCGTCGGTGTCGCCGTAAAGGACGGCCGAGCCGGTACGCTTGATGAAGATAACGTCGGAATCGCTTCCGTCGTCAAGCTCCTTCTCGTTAAGGGTGACGGGCACGCCGATGCTCATGAATTCGGTGCCGGTGCCGGCGTAGACCTCGTCGGCGTCGGCAAAGGAAATTTCATAAGTGTCGTTGGGGTTAAGACCCTTAAGACGAATGTTCTGAGTTTCGGGAGAATATTCGCCGAAATGTCTGAAAACAAGGGCAAAGCCGTCCTGCTCTTCGCTGTTCATATAGCTGTAAGCATACCATTCGTTGGCGCTTGCGGTGTTCTTGGTCAGTTCGTAAATATCGTCATAGAAATAGTTGCTGAGCTTTCTCCATTCCTTCACGCTCTTGGCGACAATCTCCTTGTCCTCGGCATTGAGGCTGTCGATGTTGAACTGAAGAATGATGGACTGACGGTATGCCGAACGCATATTGTATTTGCTTGTCTCGTTGACGTTGCCGCCGGTTCCGGTGTTGGCGCCGGCGAAGGGAAGCCAGGAAGCAAGACCATAGGTTCCCTGATGCTTTGCGGGCATGTCGTTGTAGTTATAATCGGTGGGGTGAAGTGCAACGGCGCGGCGCATGGTCTCAAGGTCAAGACGGTGTCCGCCGGAGGCGCAGGAGTCGATCATCTGAATGTTCTCGTTGGCAAGAATTCCGTCCCACAGAGCATAGTGTCCCTGAACATATCCGTTTTCCAACATTCCCTGGCGGTCGGCCTCGGTTTCGGCGGTTCTCCAGATGTCACGGATGCTGCCGGTGTTGAGGTCCTCACGGTAGAAGGAAATTCCGCCTTCGTTAAGGACAGTGTTTATGCGGTTGATCATGAAGTTAAGGGCCTCGGGATTGCTCAAATCGAACATCTTATATCCGTTGGGGCCGAGGGCCGAGTTGTTCTTGGAATTATATCCGACAAGCCATTCTCTCTTGATACCGTAGGTGTCGAAATCAGGGCTTGACATGGAGAACGCCACACGCTCAGGCTCGAACCAAAGGAGAGTCATCATGCCGTGAGAGGCGGCAAGGTCGGAAATGGACTTGAACTTGGTGGGAAAACGGGTCTGGTTGACGGTCCAGCTGCCGGTGTAGCTCCAGTTTTTCTCACCTGAGGTGGGCAGACCGCCCTTTTCATACCAGCCTGCATCCATCCACCAAAGGTCGAGATTAACGCCCATGTTGTAATACTTTTCGATGTAGGCCTTCTGATTTTCCTCGGTAGCGCCCATCATCTCGTTATACACGGCAGAGGTAACGCCGGCTACAAAGGGCTTCATGTTGTTCTCGCCGTCTTTTTTATACATATTGCAGTCGATGAACCACTGTCTCCAAAGGTTGGTGGCTCGGTCGGTGTCACGGCCGTCATAGAGAACAACGGCGGTGAGAGGCGTTCTTACGATTTCGCCGGGCTTAACATAGGAATTGAATATTTCCTGTCTGCCCGAGAAGGAGGTTACGCCGTCGGCATAGTTGAAGTCGTCCTTCCACTGGCCTGCCCAGCTGGTCACCACAAAGGCGCCCTTGTTGCCGTATTCGAGGTTGTAATAGGGGAATGCGGCCTCGGTGGAACGGGCGTTGGTGGGCTCAAAGGTAAGGTTCGGGGTCTCCTCGAGAGAGAAGGAACGGGGGGTGTAGGGAGCGGGGGTTCCGGTGATGGCCTCGCTGTCCGAGCAGCTGGTGAGAATTATGGGGTTGTCTCCCTCAAATTTGAGCTCGGCGGGGCTGAGGTCGGAAACCACAGGTGAATTTTTGGCGGTTACATTGGTGAAATAAATGACCCAGTCAAAGGCGGCATAATCGGGATAGAAAACCGTCTTAAGGGTAAACCGGATACCGCTCTTGGCGTGGAGAACCTGGGTGTCGGTGTTCTCGCTCTTGGTGGTTTCGTTTGTCTCGGTCTTTTGAGACATCATAAGAAAATCTTTGTCGGAAAATCCCACATACTCCTTGCCGTCGATGGTCATTTTGGAGGGGAAGTTCGCAAGATTTTTCAGATAGTTATTATAGGTCTCTCTTGCTCTCGCCTTTTCGGCGTCGGTAGCCTTGGTAGCCGTTGTGGCTGCGGCGGGCTCTTCGGCCGCGGCGGCAAGAAGGTTTGCGTTCTTACCCGAAAGGGTGAGGCTCATGTTGAGAGCGCCCTTGGAATATGCGCCGTCGGCAAAAACATAAGCGTTGTCGTTTTTGCTTGCCTTTACGGCGGTCACTCCGTCGAAAACAAAGAGATATTCTCCGGCGGTGTAGAGGTTGTCGAGGGCAAACTTATATTTTCCCTCCGAGTCTGCCGTTGCGGTGACCTCGCAGAGAGCGCCGTTCTGAACGGAACGGGCATAGGAATAGGTGAAGTTGAATATGCGGAGAGCCACCGTTTCGTTTGCCTTTTCGGGGGTCAGGGTGACGGCGGAAAATCCGTTTCTCACATTGAGGCGGGTGCCGACGGAGGCCTTGGCCTTAAGGTCGGCGGAAACCGAAGAATCATAAAGGCTTACTTCCTCGGAGCCGTAGTCCTCGGCCTTTATGAACACTCTCGGGTCGATCCAGTCGGCATAGTCGCCGTGGTTGCTTCCGTCGGAATTTTCCACACGGAGGGTGAGGGTCTTGGTTCCGGCGGGAATTTCGGCGGAAATTTCGACAGTTTCGTTCATGGTGACGGCTCTGCTCTTTACAAGCTCCTTGCCGTCGGCAAGCACCGAATATTCGGCCGAGCTGAGCACCGCGCCCGCGATGTTTGCAAAATCGTCAACACCGATAACCGAATGGAAATAGGCAACGCTGCCGAGAGCCGACAAATCAAATGTTGCGTCGGCGGGAGCGGCATTCCTTCCGTCGGCGGGAACCACCGAGAAGCCGTTATTTGTCTTGACGGTCTGGCCGCCCACCGAAAGGGTGGGGCAGTATTTGGACACGCCCGTGCTCTTAAAGACCTGTGCAGCCCCGGTGACATTGTAGTCCAAATCGGCAAGATCATAGTAGTTTTGTTTGTTTACCTCCACCGAAGCGGAAGCGCCTGCGCCGTCGGACAGAACGATTTCGTTAAGACCCGACGAAAGGGCATAGGAAGGCACACTTGCGGTGAACTTTCCGTCGGCGCCCACGGTTGCGGTGCCAACATTTTTGCCCTCGGCCGAAACGGTGAGGGAGGAACCCGCCGCAGCGGTTCCGGTAATATCGATTCCGCTGTTTCCGACTACCTTTTTGTCCTTGTCGGAAGAGGGGAATTCGACGGCGATGGAATTCCCTTCGGAATCCGCCGCCAATGTTTCAAGAGCCGACGCGGGAAGAGCCACGGCGCTTGTCAGAATAAAGACAGCCGAGGCAGCCGCCGCAACGGCCTTTTTAAACTTGCTTAACATCCTTGCATCTCCTTTACAGAATACAGTTTACACTTCATTATAGCACACAAATTCCACTCTAACAACAACGTAATTTTAACCAAATCGCAATATGCCGTTTTGTGCAATCTGCCCACGTCACAAAAATCAAAATTCAAGATAGACCTTTTGGCAGAGAAGATGCGCGCTGTCGTGACCGATTTGAACGAGGAAGTCGCCGCTGTCGGCCTTTTTTTCCATGTTTCTGTGATAATATTCAAGCTGTTCGTTCTTTATATCCAGCCTTACGGTTTTTGTCTCGCCGGGGGCAAGGGTTATTTTTGCAAAGTTTTTAAGCTCCTTGACCGGTCTGACCCTTTCGGCCACAAGGTCGCTCACATAAAGCTGAACAACCTCCTTACCCTCTCTTTTTCCGACGTTTTTGACCTTGACCGAGGTTTCGATTTTGCCGTCCGAAGCCTTGACCTCGAAGTCGGAATATTCAAACTCGGTATAGCAAAGTCCGAAACCGAAGGGGAAAAGCGGCTCGACGGGAGAGTCGGCAAAGCGGGCGGAATAGAGCGTCTCGCTGGCGGGACGGCCGGTGGCGGGGTGATTGTAGTATATGGGGCATTCTCCCGAGGTGTTGGGGAATGTGGCGACAAGGCGGCCGCCGGGATTTGCCTTTCCGAAAACAAGGTCGGCGCAGGCGTTTCCCGCCTCGCTTCCCGCGTTCCAAAGCTCGAGCAGCGCGTCTGAATTTGCCGCCGCCTCGCCCACCGACATGGGACGTCCGTTTATAAGCACGGTGACGACGGTCTTGCCCGCCGCCTTAAGCTCCCTTATCATGCGGTTCTGCTCGCCCGAAAGGTCGAGGTTTGACAGCGCCGCGCCCTCTCCGCTCAGCACCTCATATTCGCCCACGGCTGCAATGACGGTTTTTGCGGGGTGCGCCTTTGCCTTTTCAAGCTCGGCCTCGTCTATCTTTGCCCCGGGAGCGCAGACGGCAATGTAATCGCAATTTTTCCCCGCCCTTTCAAGGCCGTCCTTTATGCTCACGGCGGAATTTCGGTCGGCGGCCATGCTCCAGGTACCCACCATTTCTGGGCCGTTTGCGCCCAAAGCGCCCACAAGAAGCACCGGCTCGTCTGTTTCAAGGGGAAGCGTATTTTTATCGTTTTTAAGCAGTACGGCCGACTCGCAGGCGGTTTTTCTTGCGGCGGCGCGGTGGCTTTCAAGGTCTATTTCATCCCAGGATATACGGTTAAAGGGATCGTCGAAAAGGCCGAGCAGCATTTTTATCGAAAGCACGTTTCTCACGGCCTCGTCAAGGCGGCTTTCGCTCACCTTTCCCTCTTTTACAAGCTCGGGCAGGAAGTTGACATACCCGCGGGAATTCATGTCCATGTCCACGCCCGCGTTTATTGCGTGCTCGCAGGCCTCCTTAAGATCGGCGGCCGAGCGGTGAGCCACAAGCTCCAAAATCGCCGTGGCGTCGCTGACCACAAAGCCCTCAAAGCCCAGCTTTTTCCGAAGAACCTCGCCGAGCAGATAGCTGTTTTCGGTACAGGGCACGCCGCAGAAATCGTTAAAGGCCGCCATGACGGTAAAGGCCCCTGCGTCGATTGCCGATTTGAAGGGAGGCAGATAGGTTTCGAAGAACTTTTGCTCGCTCATGTCGACGGTGTTGTAATCGCGGCCGCTCTCCCCCGCTCCGTAGGCGGCGAAATGCTTGGCGCAGGCGGCAACCTTGTCTTTCTTTGCGGGGTCGTCGCCCTGAAAGCCCCTGACCCTCGCGGCGGCGCAGCGGCAGCCGAGATAGGTGTCCTCGCCCGCTCCCTCGGCAATTCTTCCCCACCTTGCGTCTCTTGCAATGTCGACCATGGGGTCGAACGAAAAAGACGCTGTTGCGGACGGTACTTTTTACTCCGAAAGCGGCGAAAAGAC
>URYV01000094.1 GCA_900552285.1 uncultured Oscillospiraceae bacterium | reverse complement strand
TCAGCTGGTAGAGCACCTGACTCTTAATCAGGGTGTCCAGGGTTCGAGTCCCTGAAGGTGTACCAATCCGCTGGATGGCAACGGCTGTTCAGTGGACCTCTGGCCCGTTGGTCAAGCGGTTAAGACGGCGGCCTCTCACGCCGCAAACATGGGTTCGATTCCCGTACGGGTCACCAAGCCTTGCAGGGCAAGGCAGAATTGAATAGCCTGCCGAAAGGCAGCAGTTGGTGTTGATTGCAGTGAGGGTCCACCCGTTCCCATCCCGAACACGGAAGTTAAGCTCACTTGCGCCGAAGATACTTGTTTGGAGACGAACCGGGAAAATAGGTAACGCCAACACTTCCGGAGGAAGTTTTTCCTCCGACATGCCTCCTTAGCTCAGTCGGTAGAGCACGCGGCTGTTAACCGCGGTGTCGTAGGTTCGAGTCCTACTTGAGGCGCCAAAAATCTCGTTCACTTTTGTGGGCGGGATTTTTACTTATATTTTTACCTTTTCACTCCTACTTTAAATAAAGTTTTATACGGGATTTTTGGGAAGTAATAAGTAAAAATAGGTAATAAGTTAGGTGTGCCTACGGCACGAATTATAATGCAAGTTTTACACCTTGTTCTTTTTTAGTACCGAATCAAAACTGTTTGTAATGGATTTTTAAAGTGTAAAAGGTAATATGTTAAGTCGTGTGCGGTATTCCCGGCGACCGAAAATGCAATTTTTCAACTTGTCTGTTTTTCATTATGTTGTAGCTTTGATTTTATGTGATTTGCTACAGTTCCATGAGAATGCAAAAGCAAATAGCGGATATATTTTTGTTCTGTTTATGTTATAAGATGACCCACGGCATTTTTACGGATTTTTATTTTTCAAATATTTGACTTTGATTTCTTTATATGATATATTTTGTCAGAGATGTACCATTGCGTTTTATTCATCTAAATCCCATTAAAGGTATTTTGTTTATGTTACTATAACAAAAGGAGGTGTTTTTATGAGTGAAAACAAAATTGTGCTGACACCTGCCGACGAAAAGGCTATTTCGGCGCGGGACGCGGTTTTTCTGCTGAACAAGGGTGCTGCTTTATATGCGAAGGGGGATTACAAAACTGCAACCGAATATTATCGCCTTGCCGCGGCCATGGGTGACGATCAGGCCATTGCCAATCTCGGATATGTTTATTTATACGGCCGTGCAACCGAGCCGAATTTGTCGATTGCAATGGGATATTTCAAAATTGCGGCTGCTATCGATAATGTCGACGGCGCCTACAAGCTGGGCGATATATACGGCAGCGATAAATGGGGTGTGATAGACACCGAGCTGTCCCTTTATTATTACCGTATGGCGGCCGCTTTGCTTATTGACGGACAGTGCGACCCGGACAATGTTATCGAGTGCGACAGTCTTAAGGGATACCCAAGCCTTTGCTTTGCTCTCGGACGGGAAATGTCGTTGAAGGGCAATATGGCAACCAATCTTTCGGTGTCATATCAGTTTTTAAAACTTGCCGAAATCGGATATAAAACCGCTCTTGCGGCCGGTATGGATTATTACGGCGGCTGCCTTGCGGCTGTCGAAGAGCTTTTAAATGACATGCAATATGATATGGTAAGAGATAAGTTTGATGACGCCGTTGCCGCAGATGACGAGGAAGCCGATTTTTCTGCCAAGCAAAAGCGCTCGGGCAAAATTATGCCGTCATAAATTGTTTAGTCGTGCGAAATGCTGTCGCCGCAGGAACATCCTGTCTGCAAAAATCTCTTTCGTTCTTAAATCCTCCGATGTTTTCGGGGGATTTTTCGGTTTAAATGGCAAGGTTGTAAGGACGCAAAAGGTGTGGTATAATGAAAGCGGTATATAGCAAAAAATCGACGCATTAAGTGCTTTGGGGTGACGGTATGAAAGAAAAATCGAGATATAATGCCGCGCGGAAAGCCTTGATTTTTTGGATGCTGTTTATAGGAACGGGCGCGGTGGGTGGCTCGGTCATGATGCTTGCCGACCCAAGCGGAAAGCTTATGGGAATGGACGCCATGCTGCCCTTTTTTAAGGTGCTGCCCTTTGCCGATGTGCTTTTCAACGACTTCGTTTTTTCGGGGATTGCCCTGCTTATTGTCAACGGACTGACCAATCTCACGGCGGCGGTGCTGCTGTTTAAAAAGAAAAAGCTCGGCGTAATTCTCGGCGGGATTTTCGGCGTCACGCTTATGCTTTGGATTTGTATTCAGTTTTATATGTTTCCTCTTAATTTTATGTCGACGATATATTTCGTTTTCGGCTTTTTACAGGCGGCGACAGGATATGCGGCGCTTGTGTTTTTAAAGCAGGAGACATTTTGTGTAAATGAAGAGGATTATAAAAATGTCGGAACGGGAGAGGACACGCTTGTTGTTTATTTCTCCCGAATGGGATATGTGAAAAAGCTGGCGTATGAAACGGCCGACAGGCTTTGCGCCGACATATATGAAGTAAAATCCGCCGAAAAAACCGACGGTACGGCCGGCTTTTGGTGGTGCGGACGTTACGGAATGCACAGGTGGGATATGCCCATAAATCCGCCGAAAATAGATTTTGAAAAATACAAAAAAGCGGTTATATGCACGCCTATATGGGTTTTCTCGCTTTGCGCGCCCATGCGGAGCTTTTGCAAAGCCGCCGCGGGAAAAATAAAATCCGCCGACTACATAATCGTTCATCATACCGGCGGAAAATACCTTTCGGCCGCAAAAGAAATGGATGAAATTTTGGCAATCAAACACGACGGGTTTAAAAGCGTGCGCTGCAGAAAGGGCAAATTTAAAGAGCTTTAAATCGCGTTTGCGGGGGCAAAATCGGCCTTAAGGCCAAAAATCTCCGTTTAATCGGAATGTTAAAATGCGTTGCTTGCGGCAACGGCAAATTTCCCGTAAAATCTAAGCATCAATAATGCGGAGGTTGCCCACAATGCTTAATCAAAACATCAAATCTTTCAGAAAATCAAAAGGACTGTCACAGCAGGAGCTGGCGGTTAAACTCAATGTCGTGAGACAGACCGTTTCCAAGTGGGAACAGGGACTGTCGGTGCCCGACGCCGATATGCTGATTTCGTTGTCAAGGGCGCTGGATGTGCCTGTCGCCGTGCTGCTCGGAGATACGGTCGAACAAACGCCCGCCGACCCTTTAAGCGCAATTTCGGAAAGGCTTGAAATCATCAATCTGCAGCTTGCAAAGGCCAAGATTTCAAGGCTCAGGCTGCTCTATCGGTTGCTTATTTGCTTTGCCGCGGTTATAATTTTGCTTTTTTTGCTGCTGGCTTTGCTCCAAAGTCCCTATCTAAAATGGGACTTCAACGATCCGGAAATGTTGGTGGCAGGGACTTTTTTCCACGCATTTGAATATCTGTATGTCAGAATTTCGCCGATTTTCTTTGTCGGCTCGGTCGTCGGCTGCACTATCCTGAAAAGAAAAATTCGCAATGTCGAAGATTCGTTGTAAATTGCGGCCGACAGCTCATTTGTGAGCGTGACAATGCGTGACAAACCGATTTAAATCAAAAGCCATGGGCTTTCAAGGAGGAATTTTTATGAAAACGGCAATCTACGGCGCGGGTTCTCTCGGTACGGTGCTCGGAGCATACCTCTCAAAGGCGGGTTATCCCGTCG
Organism: uncultured Oscillospiraceae bacterium; assembly: GCA_900552285.1. Lineage (GTDB taxonomy): Bacteria > Bacillota > Clostridia > Oscillospirales > Acutalibacteraceae > UMGS1484. Next base: position 2,686 of record URYV01000094.1, on the reverse strand, counting down.
ATCTTATCACCCGAAACAGGGAACACGTTGAGGCCATGAACAAAAACGGCGCTCACATTATCGGTACGGTTGACATGACCGTTCCGGTTCACGCCCTCACCCCCGATGAGCTGACCGAAAAATACGAGCTTATTTTTCTTATGACAAAACAGCTCGACAACAAAGCCGTGCTCGAAAAGCTTCAGAGCAACATGACCGACGACTGTATCGTGTGCACGCTGCAAAACGGCCTTCCCGAGCTTTCGGTGTCCGAGGTTGTGGGAGAGGACCGAACCATGGGCTGTACCGTGGCGTGGGGAGCGACGCTTCACGGAAAGGGTGTTTCCGAGCTGACAAGCGAGCCCGACAGCATGACCTTCGGACTGGGCCGAATGAACGGGGAGAAGGACGACAAGCTTTTTGAGGTCAAAAAAATCCTCGAGCTTATGTGCCCGGTGGAAATCGAGGATAATTTTATGGGCGTGCGGTGGTCAAAGCTGCTTATAAATTCGGCCTTCAGCGGAATGTCCGCCGTCATAGGCGGGACCTTCGGCGACGCGGCGGAAAAAAAGGAATCGAGAGCCTGCTGCCAATATATCATCAAGGAGGTCGTGGATGTAACGGCCGCCGCAGGCATAAAAATCGAGCCCGTTCAGGGCAAGGACATCGTAAAGCTGCTCTATTTCAAGGGCAACGGCTTAAAGAAAAAGATTTCAAACATACTGATACCCATTTGCATAAAAAAGCACCGCCTGCTTAAGGCCAGCATGCTTCAGGACCTTGAAAAGGGCAGAAAATGCGAGGTGGACGCAATAAACGGCGTCGTCAGCAAATACGGACGAAAATTCGGAGTCAAAACACCCTATAACGACAAGGTTTGCGAAATTATTCACGGAATCGAGGACGGAAAGTATACAAGCCGTTACGAAAACGTCAAGCTGTTTGAAGGACTTGACAAATAAAAAAGCGCGTCTCTTTGCCGAAAGGACAGAGACGCGTTTTTCTTTTTTAAGCAGATGCTCCTCAAGCTTTCGGTATGGGGCAGAGCACCGAGGCGCAGAATTTGCCGCCGTCGGTTTCAAATCGGCACAATCCGCCGTATTTTTCGGCAATGCTTTTGACCGATTCGGTGCCGAGCCCCGTTCCGCCGTGCTTTGTGGAACAGAGCCTGCCGTCTTTTGTAAAGGAGAGCTTGCCGGAAAAGGTGTTGTCAACGGTAACGCATAGCGCGCCGCCGTCGATTTTTCCGCGGATTATGATGCTCCTTTCGCCGTCTTTAACGGCGGTGCAGGCCGCCACGGCGTTTTCGATAAGATTACCGAAGATTACCGAAAGATCGGTGGCGTCGATTCCCGCTTGCTCGGGTATTTCGACCCGCACGTTATAGCTTATGCCCGACTCCTTCGCCTGCTGAGCAAAATAAATCAAAAGGGCGTTGACCGCCGAATTGCCGCAGAATTTCATCGAGTCGTCGGGAAGATTTTTTCGGTATTGCTTAAGATAATCCGAAAGGGCGGAATATTCCTTCTTGTCAAGATATTCCTGCATGACTGATATATGATGCCTGACGTCGTGCTTGGCTCGCCGCGCCTCGTTGACCTTTTCGGTGAGGTTTTCATACTGCATTGCCATCATGGACAGACGGTGGTTTTTCTCCTGCAGCTCGACGGTTTTATTGCGCTCGAGAATAAGGCGGGTGACCACATAATAAATGAGCACGGCGCCCACGTTTATTGCAAGGGAAAAGAATGCGTTTCTCGGTCTTAAGGCAATTTCAAGACTGGAAAGGGATATGTTTCCGTAAAGGGCAAAATACCATGTCACATAAAATGTGGCGGGAATAAACCAAAGATAGTGCCATTCAAAGCCGGAGGGTTCGATTTCCATGGCGGGCTTGTAAATTTTTTTGATAAAGAGAAAAATCGGAACGGCGATAACCGCCTCACCGCCGCAAGCATGAGCGAAAAGGTCCAGCGATAGGTTTGAAGGGCGAAGTCGGGGAAAAGCTGTCCCTCAAGGCATTTGGCGGTGGTGACGGTGAAATTCGCAAGATTTGAAATCATAAGCAGGGTGAAAAAGGTCTTGCCGAAATGGGTTTTCACCGCAAGAAAATAAAATACGGCATAAAGCACCGTGCTTGCCACGCTTATAAGCCCCGCGGCATTTCTGAAAAGAGCGGCCATTCGGGCCGCTCTTTTTTTGCGTTCTTCCGCTTTTCAGGCCGTTTTTTTCGAAAAGGCGACAGAAATCTGAATATTTCCTAAAGTTTTCACAGAAAGATTTGATTCCTGACAGATTCTGTGCTAGAATGTGCAGAGTGATTATCCTGAAATCGGGGAGAAACTGTAAAATGAGTCAAATGAAACTGTTCGGCAGCCGTCGTTCCGCGGCCCGCCTTGCAAAAACGCGCGCGCCGAAAAAGAAAAAGCCGCTGAAAAAGCTGGCGATCTTTCTGACGGTGATCCTGTGTCTGGAGGGGCTGTATTTCTTTGCTGCCTACACAACGATCCCATTCGTGGCGCAGCTGCGCGATACCTACATCAATACTGCGTTGGCAACCATGCGCCATCAGTGGCTGGCCACGCGCCTGCTTCCGAAGAGCGTCGTTCAGGACGTGATCGACCGCAATACCGCCGCCGCCGCACGTCTGGACGGTAAGACCAGCAGCTGGGGCAAGACGGATCCCGAAACTCCGGCCCCGGACGAG
>URYV01000093.1 GCA_900552285.1 uncultured Oscillospiraceae bacterium | reverse complement strand
TGGAACGCATCACGCGCCACTTATAATGATCGCCGAAGTAGCTGCCGTCCGGGTTACGGCCGCCCAGCCACACCTGAGTGATGTTCTCGAAGCGGCGGTTCTCGTAGATCTCGCGGGGAGGAATATGGCAGTGATAGTCGCAGATGGGCATAGCAGCTGCATAGTCGTGATACAGATGCTGTGCGGTAGCAGACTGGAGCATGAAGTCCTTATCCATAAATGCTTTCATGGGATTTTAACTCCTTTTCTCTGATGAATTTGTTAAAATTTAGACAAAAACGGGCATGAAATTGCACCTGCTTGGAACGGGCAGGCTGCCTTATCCTTAGTATACCGGAAAACGCCGATGTATACAACTGAAAAACTGCCAAAATTTCACCCTTGGAATTGTACAAACCGCTGGAAATGCGCTGAATAGCCATTTTTGGACTAAAAACATTGCACAAAACACTTGACTTCTTTGTATACAACAGCATAAAATAGGAGCAGAAGATGGCAGGGAAAACGAGAGCCTGCCATGCAAAGCAAGTTTATAAAGGAGATCAATAAGATGGAAACTTTGAACTACAAGGTTCTGGAAGGCACTGGCTACAACGGCTACATCCTGAAGGATGCTCCCGTTAAGGTAATGCAGTTTGGCGAGGGCAACTTCCTGCGCGCTTTCGTGGATTATTTCTACGATATTGCAAACGAGAAGGCCGGCTATAACGGCAAGGTCAAGCTGGTGCAGCCCATCGGCAACTTCCCCCAGATGGCAGACTGGATCAACGAGCAGGAGGGTCTGTACACCCTGTACCTGCGCGGCAGCGAAAAGGGCCAGAAGGTGGACGCAAAGCGGGCCTTTCAGCCTTCACGGCCGTTCTCAACGGAAAAGTCCTTGACTCGGGCGTATGGGTTCAGGAATCGATGCTTTATCTCGACAAGGTTTATGCATTCACGGTGGGAAAAGGACAATCGGAGGAAATAACCGAAGTGGAAATTTCCGATGTAAAATTCGACTACTTACCCGGTCAGGCACCGACCCGTTCGGCCGTCAAAAGCGGAGACAGCGCCGATAAATTCGACATTATCTTTGAACGTATGGAAGAAATGTCACAAGACGGAACCGAGCCGGTTGCATTTTGGTATTCCGATGAAAGCCAATACACCGCCGCAACGCCGAAATTCGACTTTTTTAAGAAAGATACCAATTATCTCTACTCCCTGTCGCTCAAGGCAAAAGACGGATATAAATTTGCTCAAAATCTTAACATAAAACTCAACGGCGATGTTCCGAAATATGCAATGATTTCGGTGGGAAACGGCGGTCTCACCTGTTTTTGCGACAATCTTAAATCGTTTAGGATTAAGGAGCAGACACCGATAAGATACGGCATACTCTCGGGAGGCGAAACCGTCTCGGTCACCGACGCCCTTATGGCGCTGCAGGCATCAATCGGAAAGCTGAGTCTGGCCGATGACCTTATAATTGCCGCCGATGTTGACGGCGACCAAAAAATCACGGTAACCGACGCGCTGCTTATTCTTCAAAAATCGGTTGGCAAACTTGAATTCTTCCCTGTTGAGCAAAACAGACCGTTATAACAATTCAAGAAAAATATGAAAGCGGCAATCTTCTTTCGAAAATTGCCGTTTTTTTACCGTGTGAGAAAACCGCAACTTTGCTCCGAAAGAATATAAAAAAGCCTCAACCGCACATTTTGCGTGTCAAGGCTCTCAATTGTAACAGCACGGCGAAGCGGCACAATTGCTCTTTCGGAATTGCCGGCAGATGAAGTCTTACTCAATAACGTAATCAACGCTTTACGATGCAAAGCAACATTTTCATTTATCTCTTCCCTTATCTTTTCTCCGGGAACGTCAATTTGAGATAAAAGAGAAGAATTATAAGATAAAAATGAAAAGAACCAAAAAGGAACGGCAATCTTCTTTCGAAAATTGCCGCTCCTTTTTGGAGCGGGCAACGGGAATCGAACCCGCCTCCTCAGCTTGGGAAGCTGATATTCTACCGATGAACTATGCCCGCCCATCTAATGGATTGATTATATCACAACCTTTTGCCGTTTTCAATCCCGAAAGCAAAAAAATATTGTAGCCGTTTAAAATATATGATATTATAAAAATGAAATTCACAACAAATTATATACCGAGGTGCTTTTATGATATACCTTGAAAACACAAGAGAAAAAGCCGTTCTCGTGACGGTAGATACGGGCGTTGAGGACTGCGACGCACTTCTTGACGAGCTTGAAGAACTTGCAGATACCGCAGGTGCGGACACGGTCGGAAGGGTCATACAAAAGCTTGAATGTCCCGATTCCGCCACATTTGTCGGCACGGGAAAGCTTGAGGAGATAAAGGAATTTGCCGAAAACGCGGGAGCCGATTTGCTGATTTTCGACAGCGAGCTCTCCCCTTCCCAACAGCGCAACATCGAAAAATCGACCGACATTCGGACGATTGACCGAACACTTCTCATACTCGACATTTTCGGGCAGCGCGCAAATTCCGGTGAAGGACGAATTCAAGTCGAGCTTGCGCGGTATCAATATATGCTGCCGAGGCTTTCTGGTCAGGGAAAAAATCTTTCCCGCCAAGGCGGAATCGGCATGAAGCGCGGTGCGGGCGAAAGCAAGCTTGAAAGCGACCGCCGTCACATCCGCCGCCGCATAACGGCTCTTAAGGAGCAGCTTTCCGACATTGAAAAGCGCCGTGAAAATCAGCGCAAGCGCCGAAAAAAGAACCGTCTGCCCACAGTCGCCATAGTCGGATATACCAACGCGGGAAAATCCACCCTGTTAAACTACCTGACCGATGCGGGCGTACTTGCCAAGGATATGCTTTTTGCCACCCTCGACCCAACCGCACGAGGACTTAAGCTGCCCGACGGACAAACGGTGATTTTTATTGATACGGTGGGGCTCATAAGAAAATTGCCTCACGGTCTTGTTGACGCCTTTAAATCAACCCTTGAAGAGGCGGCACAGGCCGACGTCATATTAAACATTTGCGACGCATCAAACCCAGAGGCCGACGAACACCTCCGCGTTACAAACGAGCTACTCGGCGAACTCGGCTGCGTCGGAAAACCGATAATTTCGGTATTTAACAAGGTTGACAAATGCGAATACACATTTTTGACGCCCAAAGGCGCCGTGGCAATTTCGGCAAAAAGCGGTCAGGGAGTCGACACTCTGTTAAAAACGGTTGCCGACGCGCTCCCGAAAACAAGGGTGCGAATAAAAATTATTCTTCCCTTTGAAAAAGGCGACCTTTCGGCCGTGATAAGAAAGGACGGAACGGTTCACAGCGAGGAATATGTCGAAACGGGCCTTTTCATGGACTGCACGGTGAGCATGGATTTTGCCGACCGCCTCTCGGAATATATGGTTTAATTCGCAGCCTGTATTTTTATATATACCGCAATTTGTCTTTTGCGAACATGACCCGCCCTACACCCGCCTCTGTACCGAAAAATCAAAACTTTATCTTTATAATAATCAGGAAAGCGACCGCCGTTCATTATACCCGACATTGTTTTTTTATTTCATAATTTGACATAAATTCCGCTTTCATAACGAATATTTACCTTTGGCTTACGAACAATAAGAAAAAACAAAAGGGAGATTTATATATGAAAGCAACGGGAATTGTCAGAAGAATCGACGATCTCGGACGAGTGGTTATTCCGAAGGAAATCCGACGCACGCTGCGTATCCGCGAGGGCGACCCGCTGGAAATATTCACGGGCGGGGACGGAAATGTGATTTTTAAAAAATATTCTCCGATTGGGGAGCTGTCAAAGCTGTCGGAGGATTATGCCGAGTCGATAGCGGGCGGAACCGAGCTTGCGGTTTTGATTTGCGACAAGGACAACTGTATTGCGGCGGCGGGAATTTCCAAACGGGAGGTTATCGAGCGCAGAATTTCACCCGAGCTTGAGGAGCTTTTGGAGCACCGAAAGCCGTATATCTACTCCGGCGCCGGAGTCGGCTTTTTTCCCCTCGAAGGGGTGGACAAAAGCGCGGCCGTGGCTGTTCCCGTCATCTCGGCGGGCGACATCATCGGGGCCGTTTGTCTTATGAACGATAAAAATGAGTCCGGACCGTCCGAAAGCGACATTAAGATTGCCGAAATTGCCGCCTCCTTTCTCGGAAAGCAGCTTGAAGCGTAATTTAAAAGACGGCGCGATGCAAAGGATTTTCCCGCACCGCGCCGTTTTAATATATTTTTGTTTTCCTTATATACTCGGAAAAAGGCCTTCAAAAGCTCGCAAAAAGAGCAATGAAGGCCTTTTATATTATTTTATCGCATCAAGAAGCTCGTCAACCTTGTCGAGCTTTTCCCAAGGAAGGTCGATGTCGGTTCGGCCGAAATGACCGTAGCTTGCGGTTTGACGGTATATCGGACGGCGAAGATCAAGAGCTCTGATTATGGCCTCAGGGCGCATATCAAACACCTTTTCCACCGCCTCGGCGATTTTTTCGTCGCTGTATTTTCCCGTGCCGAAGGTGTCAACCATAATCGACACCGGTTTCGCCACGCCGATTGCATAGGCAAGCTGAATTTCGCACTTATCGGCAAGACCCGCAGCAACGACATTTTTGGCAGCCCAACGCGCCGCATATGTTGCCGAACGGTCGACCTTTGTGGGGTCCTTGCCCGAGAAGCAGCCTCCGCCGTGGTGAGCCGCTCCGCCGTAGGTATCGACAATTATCTTGCGGCCCGTGAGACCGGTATCTCCGCAGGGACCGCCCACCGTGAAACGACCCGTGGGGTTGATGTATATCTTGGTGTCCTTGTCCATAAGCTCCTCGGGAACGACCTCTTTGATAATAAGATCGGTAACCGATTTTCTTATTTCTTCAAGAGAAACATCCTCGCTGTGCTGGGTCGAAACAACAACGGTATCGACACGGGCAGGCTTTCCGTCGTCATATTCCACCGTAACCTGAGACTTTCCGTCGGGACGCAGCCACGGTAGGGTTCCGTCCTTGCGAACCTCGGCAAGGCGTCTGCAAAGCTTGTGGGACAGCACAAGTGTCAGCGGCATATATTCCTCGGTCTCGTTGGTGGCATAACCGAACATGAGGCCCTGGTCGCCGGCGCCGTGAAGATTAAGCTCGTCCTCCTCCCCTGCCTTAAGCTCGAAGGATTTATCAACGCCAAGAGCAATATCGGGAGACTGTTCGTCAATAGCGGTCATAACCCCGCAGGTGTGCCCGTCAAATCCGGCGTCGGGACGGTCATATCCGATTTCGTTAACTACCTTTCGGGCGACTGACGCAATGTCGACATAGCAATCGGTGGAAATTTCACCCATTACGACCAAGGTGCCGGTGGTGCAAAAGCATTCGCAGGCAACACGGGCGTCGGGATCGTTTTTTATAATTTCGTCAAGAACCGCATCGGAAATTTGGTCGCAAACCTTGTCAGGATGTCCCTCGGTCACCGATTCGGAGGTAAATAAATATTTAGACATTCTTTTCTTCCTCTTTTTCTTTATTATCTTTGCTGCTTTTATCTTTTCTGTCGTCAAGCACAAGGCCGAAGCAGGCGCCCGCAATCGTTCCGGCAACAATGCACACCGGAATGGCGCTCACCGCAAAGCCGAGTATCACGCCGAGAAAAAATCCCGCAACGGTAAAAATCACAAAATTATCGGTGGAACGAACCTTTTCGTCCGCTTTCTTTTTTTCGCAAACCTTTTTTCCCGCCGTTTTCAGTTCATCGGCATTTTCCGACCTTTCGGCGGCGTCGGTTTCTCGGTTTTCGATTTTTTCAAACTCGTCTTGCAAATCTTCGCCCTCTTTCACGCTTTGTATTATACCCCAAATGCAGGTTGATTTCAAGTGGTTATTGATATTTAAAGCCTTTTATGATAATATATGTATGACCCTTAATTTTTCAAAGTGAAAGGATGTTTTTATGAATACTTCCGAACTTTATTCTTTGTGGCTTGAAAAAGCCGTTGACGACCCCGATCTTATTGCCGAGCTTAAAGGCATTGAAGGAAACGATGACGAAATTTACGACCGTTTTTACCGCGAGCTTGAATTCGGCACCGCAGGACTTCGAGGAGTTATCGGCGCGGGAACCAACCGAATGAACATCTATACGGTCAGAAAGGCCACCCAGGGACTTGCCGAATATGTGCTTGACAAGGGCGGAGAAAGCGTTGCGATTGCCTATGACAGCCGCATAAAGTCCACCCTTTTCGCCGAGGAGGCCGCAAAGGTCCTTGCCGCAAACGGAATCAAGGTTTATATTTATAAAGAGCTTATGCCCACCCCAATGCTCTCCTATGCCGTCCGCGAGCTTCATTGCACCTCGGGCATTGTCA